>CBETWC010000505.1:0-1501 GCA_965539925.1 uncultured bacterium | reverse complement strand
TAGCGAGCGACGGCTGGTACAGATGACGGTCAACTCCGGTACCGCCCGGAGCAGCTCCACGACCAGGGGAGCGATAGTGTCGACCACGTGTTCGCAGTTGTCGAGCAGCAGCAGGCTGCGCTTGCACCTCAACGCAGCAGCGATCACGCTCTGGAGTGGCACGTCCGCCTCGTCCGTGACGCCCAGAACATCGGCGATGGCGGCGACCACAGCGGTCGAGGCACGTAGCGGCAAGAAGTCCACCAGCCAGACGCGGGCCGAATACCGGGCCGCAGCGCTTCGGGTAGCTTCGACGGCGAGGCTCGTCTTGCCGACTCCCCCGGGACCGGTCAACGTGAGAAGTCGCGAGCCGTCAAGCAGCCTCGCGACTTCCTCCATGTCGCGCTCTCGACCAACGAAGCTGGTGAGGCGAGCAGGGAGATCGCCCACCTCCGAAGCACGGCGTGCCGGTCTCTCGGCTGGTTGTTCCTCCTGGAGGAGGATCTTCTCCTCCAGGCGACGCAGCTCGACGGAAGGTTCCAGGCCGATCTCCTCGGCCACCCGCAGCTGCAGCGATCGAAAGGCGCGCAGCGCTTCCGCCTGCCGTCCCGAGCCGGCCAATGCCTCCATAAGGAGCCCTACGAATCGTTCCCGAAGGGGGTGCTCCGTGACGAGTTTCTCCAGCTCGGGGACCACGGAGCGGTGTTCGCAGAGTCGGATCGACGCTTCGTACCGGAGCTCGAGTGCCGCCACGTGAAGTTCTTCGAGCCGCCGAATCTCACCCTGCGCGAACTCCTCGAACGCCAGGCCGGCGAGGGGACGATCCCGCCACAGATCCAAGGCCGCGTCGACCGTCTTGCGGGCGGATTCGGGGTCATCGGCCATCTCTCCCCGCGCCTCCCCGACCAGGCGTTCGAACCGGCAGGCGTCGATGTCCTCGAGATCAATGTGCAGGGCGTAGCCAGACGGCTCGGTGACGATCAGCCTCCCGGGTGCTCGTTTGGCTCGGTCAGGCTCCAGTGCCTCGCGAAGACGGGAGATGTAGACCCTGACGTTCCGGGGACCATCGGATGGAGGCTGGTCGCCCCAGAGCTCGTCGATGATCCGGTCGGTCGAGAGCACGCTGTTCGGGTTGATCGCAAGCAGCGCCAGCAAAGCCTGCTGCTTGGGTGACCCCAACTCGGCGGCGTGGCCCGACTCGTCCTCCACCTCGAGCGGGCCGAGGATGCGCACCCTCACCGAAACCTCTCTCTCTACGCGTCCACTTCCACTATGCCTGAAACCAGCGGAGCTGTGTTAACGATCCGTTGACCCGGATGCAACCGGGTCGCGTCGTGTTCATTGACGTCCGTCCCGGATGTTGCGGGTATGACACATGCCCGCACCTACCTGACCCTCGCAGCGCTGATCTCGCTCAGCGCATCTCAGCCCGTCGACACAACCTCCGCTCCGGTCGAAATCGAGATCGGTGCCTCAACTGTTCAGCAGACCGAACTGTTCGACTCTCTACTCTCCGTTGATG
>CBETWC010000504.1:0-1514 GCA_965539925.1 uncultured bacterium | reverse complement strand
ATGTCAACGGTGTGCTCGCCGTCCAGGATGCACGATCTCTCTACAACACGGTGCAGCAGTTCCTCGGCCTCTTCTACGCGTTCACGGGGATCATGCTCCTCTTCGGTGCCGTGATGGCGTTCTCACTCATGTTCAACACGATCTCCGTGAACATCGCGGAACGATCGACGGAGTTCGCCACGCTCAAAGCGAGCGGAATGTCCGACCGCATGATCGGATGGATGATCGTCGGAGAGAACCTGTTCTTGACTGTGCTCGGCATCGTGCCCGGCGTGATACTCGGGATCTGGATGGCCGACCTCTTCATGGGCCTGTTCAGCAACGACTCGTTCAACATGTCGTTGATGATGAGCCCCTGGACAGTCGTCATCGCAGCGGCCTCGATGATCGCGGTAGCGCTGCTGTCTCTGATCCCCGGCGTCCGCTCGGTCAAGAGGCTCGATATTGGAGCAGTAGTCCGGGAGCGGGCGGTCTAGAGCGGGGCGGGGAGAGCGACACCGGCTGCTTCCGTTCCCCCCTCTGACGATGCGGAACCTGCCTGCGTCCAGCCAATCTGCCTCCACCCACAGGCTGCTCAAGGGCCCGCCAACCTCGACCGATTGTCTATCTGGAACCTCTTCTCAGGTTGGTGATCGAACTGGACATGACAGCTCAACACGCAGCGCACAGCGGAGCCGTCGGACTACAGCCGTCGCCGGCCGACCGAATGTCCCAGCAGACAGCTGTAGCCGAACTGGGTCAGGCCGCCCTCAGCGGCCTCGACGTCGATCAGGTGCTCAACCTGGCGGTTGACTTGACGCGCCGGATCCTCGATGTCGAATACGTCGAGATATTGCACCGGCCCGCCCCAAACGAGCCGTTGATCCTCGTGGCAGGACGGGGATGGGTGGATGACGTCCGTGTCGGTGAGGCAACCGTCTCGTGCGATCGCAACTCGCTGGCGGGATACACGCTTGTGACAGCCGAGCCGGTTTTCGTCGAAGACCTGGCGGCCGAGATCCGGTTCACCGCACCACCACTGCTCGTCGACCACGGTGTCGTGAGCGGGATGAGCGTGACTATTCCCGATGGGAAGCATCCCTTCGGAGTGCTTGGTGCTCACACATGTCACCGGCGTCGTTTCACAACCGACGACGGTGACTTCCTGCGATCGATCGCTCATGTCATCGGAGGAGCCATACAGAGCGACCGCGCCCGCCAAGAGATCCAACTCCACCTGACATCCCAGGATCGCCGCCTACGGTATCAGGCCGCCCTCTCGATGTGTGCGCAAACCCTGCTCTCCGCGACGGGTGACGCTCGGCTCGAGCATGCTGTCGAGGCCCTTCTGACCGCAACGGAGGCCAACTACGTGTTCGTCGAGCGCAACGTGATGGATCCCGACCTGGGCTTCTGCTCCAAGAGCATCGTCGAAATCGAACAATCCGAGAGTTCCGAACGAGCTTCGGGAAGCGAGTATTGGGATCTCGTTGCCTGGAGGCGAATGCCGACGTCTCGGCACCATCTCGAACGAG
>CBETWC010000503.1:0-1521 GCA_965539925.1 uncultured bacterium | reverse complement strand
CGGAACAGAGAACACCGCTGTCCGTACTACGTTCCTCTCCATGAATACCACCGGGTATCGCATCACCTACACCCTGCTGGCCATCGCACTGCTTGCAATCATCGGATTGTCGGTCATGTTCATCCCGTCAGGTGATCCGGAACAGCTCCCGGATGCTGTCGAGAGCTACTCCCCACACGATGGAGACATCGCCATCAATCCGGTCAAGGTATCGATCAATGTCAAGGCCAACTACGAGGTGCGGTTCATCATCGACGGCACAACGATCCCGGATTCTGATGTCGATTCGATCGTCCAAACAGGCAAGTACCAATTCGAACCAGGTGAGGGCAAGGCCATCGAATATTGGACTCCGGGTGAACACACCGTCGTGGCGACATGGATCGGCGGAACTGCCGATACCGACGCCGGTACCCTCGTGTGGACTTTCAGAGTGCAGTAGACGGAGCGATTCTTGACAACCGATTACACCTTCGACCCAGACACCTGGCCGCCGGCTCTTGCCGGACTCGTCGCTGGCGCCATCGGAGCAATCGCTGCAGCGCTCGTCGCATGGGTCCTCACCGAGTGGGCCTTCGATCAACCGCACGAGTACGCGAACAGCCTCACGGTCGTCATCGTCGCCCTCGTATTGGGATGGATTTCCGGTCTCCTGTGGCAACGCCTCCGAGCGTCGAAGAGCGCGACCAAGGCATTTGCCTGGGCCATAACCGGAGCCTTCGCTGCAACCCTGAGCGCGGTGGTCATTGCGGAGCAGACAGTGATCCAGAGCCTCGCCCGTTATGCGGTTCCGGTCTTGGCGGTGATCTTCATCACGCTCGCGTTCTTCACTCCGATTCTGAGTCGCGTACGTTCGCCCAGATGGATCGCAGCGATTCCCGTGCTGCTGGCCCTCGCTCTCGGCGTTGGGCTATTCCTCTAGCTGATCTGATACAGGCGTCAGGCGTCAGGCGTCAGGCGTCAGGCGGATCGTCCCACCTTCAGGGGGGACGGGCGAGTCTTCGACCCAGGGGGGAACCGTGAGCCTGCGAACCCGGTACGGCAGGACCATGCCCACACCAACAACCACACGACTTTCCCTCTCAAGAGCCGTCACGAGGTCGTGGCCCGCAACGCTCGCAGGCTCGCACCCCCTCCTGAACATCGACTTCGTCGCTGTTCTGTCCTCCCTGAAGGGAGGACGCTAGGTGAGGGAGGATGGGCCCTCTTCGAGGAGGCGTTTGAAACCCTCTGCGTCGAGGATGGGGACTCCGAGGGACTCGGCCTTCGCGAGTTTGGAGCCCGCGTTCTCACCAGCGATGAGGGCCGCCGTCTTGGATGAGACCGATCCTGCGCCTTTGCCACCGCGATCAAGTACTGCGGCTTTGGCGGAGTCCCGGGTGAAGCCGTCGAGTGTCCCTGTGATCACAACGGTGACACCTTCAAGTGTTTGTTCGATCGATTCACCGATGATCTCGTCCTGCACCGACACACCGGCCAGAGCGAGACGGTCCACGAGATCCTGGTTGTCATGGTCACCTG
>CBETWC010000502.1:0-1524 GCA_965539925.1 uncultured bacterium | reverse complement strand
AGAGCAGCTCCGATCACTGCGAGGTTGTCTGCCTCAGTGCCTGATCCGGTGAAGATGACGTCATGCGGACTCTGGGCACCGACCAAGGCCGAAGCGCGCTCCCTGGAGTCCTCAAGAGCGTTCTTAGCCCTGCGCGACTCCTCATGTAGCCCGGACGCGTTCCTGTCGAATCGGGCAAGGGCGTCGTCCAGAGCCGCTAGGGCCTCGGGTCGGATCGTGGTCGTGGCGGCATGGTCGAGGTACATGGTCACTCCGCTCCCACGACTTCAAGGAGGAACTCCGCAATCGTGGCCTCGTAGCGGTTGGCATCGATGTTCCACAGGTCTGTGTGTCCGCCCTGTTCGAACCGTTCAACTCTGACAAGTTCGGGCAACGCGTCGGCGAACCGTGTGAATTCCGCGACCGGTGTCACAGGATCCTCAGCGCCGAACATCAGCAGTATCGGCACGTCGAACTGGGCCGATCTTTGCTGTTGGTTCAGTGAATCCCAGTCCACGCCGAACCGCACGGCAGCGAGTCTTCGTCCGAGCCATGCAATGGAACGAGGTGTCCCTTTGTCGTCAGCCCATCTACTGGCGACGCCCTCGAGATCGAGAACCGGGGAATCGAAAACTACGCCGCGCACGAGCGCGATATTCGGTGATTCGTGGAGGAACATCGACACGATGCTCGCACCGAACCCCGAGCCTATGATCACGACGTCCTTGGCTCCGTTGCGTTGCGCAAGGTTCAACGCAGCATCAAGATCGTGCCACTCCTCGAGGCCCCACAGCCGCATGTGGGACTGATTTGGCGTTGCGCCCACATCATTGCGGTAGGCAACCGAGAGAACAGGGAAACCCTGCTCGACCAAGCTCGGAATGATCCTCAGCGATTCGGAGAGCCGGTCGATCCCTCTGCCATGGACGTATACGACCGTGGTGGAACGCCGACCGTCCACGAACCATGTCGGGTGGGGGCCGATATCTGACGGGGACCTTGGTTCTTCGAAGCCGAGGCCGTGGGCCACTGTGGGATCACCGAAGAAGGCATCCGGGTTGAATCTGACCGCATCGCCGATCTGGATCGTGCCTTCGACCTGTTTGAGTCCACGTTCAACCGACGTGTCATCGATCCTCACGATGGTCGACACCTGGGCGAACGCGCTCTCGCTCTCGATCCCCCAAGTGCCCTCACGCTCGGACTGCGGCGTTCGATCCACGATCACTCTGCCAGCCGGATCATCGATCACCGACAGAGGGAATCCCTCCAGGGCCGGACGGGGTGTAAGGAACTCCGCTCGGATCGCATTCGAGTGCATCCATCCAGTGAGGACCCATCCGAGCACGACGAAGCTGATCGCGATGAACACGACGCGCAACGTCCACGGTGGGAATCGAAAGGCCATGCCGGAAGGGTAGTTGTCGGGTCCATCTCAATCATCCCCCATCATGGCGTCGAGTTGAGAGAGAGATGCGGCCGTCTGGTCTCTCGTCCTCCCTTCAGGGAGGACACGCGAGCGCAGCGAGCGAGGAGGGGGTGCGA
>CBETWC010000501.1:0-1533 GCA_965539925.1 uncultured bacterium | reverse complement strand
CGTCCGAAGCGAGGGCATGGAGCGCCGTCTGACAGACTCGATGGAGACAGCTCTCCGGCTCGGCGACGGCACGGCAATCGTTGACATCGTTGACGGTCCGTCGCTCTCGTTCTCGCAGGCTTTCGCATGCCCGGTGTGCGGTCTCTCGTTCGACGAACTGCAACCGCGGAACTTCTCCTTCAACAGCCCATACGGCGCATGTCAGGACTGCTCGGGAATCGGTACGAAGTATCAGGTGGACGCTGACCTTGTCGTGCCACAACCGGACCTCTCCCTCGCCGAAGGGGCGATCGCTCCGTGGCGAGGGCGTCACCGCATGACGTACTACCAGCGGCTGATCTCATCGGTTGCCAGCGTGCATGACATCGACATGGATGCCCCATGGTCGACACTCGAGGATGAGACGAAGCGCTTGCTGCTGCGTGGTGGGGGCGAGGGTGCCTACACCGTTCGATACGAGAACCGGTTTGGCCGTCAACGGTCCTACGACGCCACCTACGAGGGTGCGTTGAACTGGGTCGAGCGCCGCTACCAGGATTCGGAATCTGATGGCGCGAGGGCCAGCTATCAGCAGTACATGCGAGAGATCCCGTGTACCCGCTGTGACGGTGGGCGCCTCAACGACGTGTCGCTTGCAGTGACGATCGAGAACCGGTCGATCGCCGAAGTGTCCAAGATGAGCCTCGCCATCACCAAGTCCTTCCTCGAATCGATCAGCCTCGATGATCGGAACACAACGATCGCCGGACCGATCCTGAAGGAGATCGGCGAACGACTCAACTTCCTGGTGGCAGTCGGCCTCGACTATCTCACGCTTGCCCGATCGGCCGCCACGCTTGCAGGAGGCGAGGCTCAACGCATCCGACTTGCGACGCAGATCGGATCGGGCCTTGTCGGTGTCCTCTACATCCTCGACGAGCCGTCGATAGGGCTGCACCAGCGGGACAACAAGCGGCTCATCGAGACGTTGCTTCGGCTGAGAGACCTGGGCAACACATTGATCGTTGTTGAACACGATGAGGAGACCATCCGCATAGCGGATCAGGTCGTCGATATCGGGCCGGGTGCAGGTGAGCATGGGGGCCAGATCGTTGCTCAGGGCTCCGTATCCGATCTCGAATCCGAGCCCAAGTCGATCACAGGGCAGTACTTGTCCGGGAAACGGTCGATCCCCATCCCGGATGTGCGCAGGCAGGGGCGAAACGAGACGATCGAGCTCCTCGGGGCTGCAGAGAACAACCTGAAGGGGATCGATGTGAGCTTCCCCCTCGGCACGTTCACCGCCGTGAGTGGGGTATCGGGCAGTGGCAAGTCGTCCCTCGTCCAGCAGATTCTCAGCAGGGCACTGCATGCGTCGTTGCATGGGTCCAGGACGATGCCCGGCCGATATCGACAGATCGAAGGCCTCGAGTACATCGACAAGGTCATCAACATCGACCAATCGCCGATCGGTCGTACTCCTCGTTCGAACCCTGTCACCTATACGAAGGTGTTCGATGCCATCCGCCAGCTCTTTGCAGCGACGCCGGATGC
>CBETWC010000500.1:0-1538 GCA_965539925.1 uncultured bacterium | reverse complement strand
TCGGTGATGTTGGTGATGAACTTCTCAAGCGTCGCTGTGCTCTGGTTCGGCTCCGCCCGGATCGACTCCGGGGCGATGCAGATCGGCTCCATGACCGCCTTTTTGACCTACATCATCCAGATCCTCATGTCGGTGATGATGGCGACGTTCATGTTCATGCTCCTCCCCCGGGCATCCGTGTCCGCTGACCGCATCGGCGAAGTCCTCGACACCGAGTCGTCCGTGGTGCCTCCCGAACATGGGGTCATCGAACTACCCCGTCACAGCGTGGTCGAATTCGAGGAAGCAGGGTTCTCCTACCCCGGTGCGGAACACCCTGTGTTGAGCGGCATCACGTTCACCGCACGGCCCGGTCAGACCACCGCCGTGATCGGATCGACCGGCACCGGCAAGACGACCCTCATCAATCTGATCCCGCGCCTGCTCGACGCAACGGAGGGAAGAATCCTCGTCGACGGTGTCGACGTGCGTGAGATCGATCCGGATGCCCTGTGGGACAAGATCGGCCTGATCCCACAGGGCATCTACCTGTTCTCGGGGACCGTCGCGACGAACCTCAGGTACGGCAAGCCAGACGCCACCGAGGCTGAGATGTGGGAAGCCCTTGAGATCGCGCAGGCCCGTGAATTCGTCGAAGCGATGCCGGAGGGACTCGACTCCCCCATCTCACAAGGTGGGACGAACGTGTCGGGAGGCCAGCGCCAACGGATCGCCATTGCGCGGGCCCTCATCCGCCGTCCAGAGCTCTACCTGTTCGACGACTCCTTCTCCGCTCTCGATGTCGCCACGGATGCCCATCTCCGGCACGCGCTCAAGGCCGTGACCGCCGACGCGACCGTCATCATCGTCGCGCAACGTGTTGCCACCATCATGGATGCCGATCAGATCATTGTGCTCGAGGACGGCGGCATCGTCGGTCTCGGGACACACGATGAACTCATCGAGACCTGTGTGCCGTACGTCGAAATCGTCGACTCCCAACTCGCGGCGGAGGTGTCATGAGCACACCACCGACGATGCAGAAGACAGAGCGGGTCCAGGTCGAGGGCGGGGGCCACGGTCGGGGACCATTCGGCAGCAGCATGGTCGGTCAGAAGGCCATCGACTTCGGTCCGTCCATGAAGCGCCTCATCAAGCGCCTCCGACCCGAGCGCCCCAAGGTCATCGCCGTGATCGCCGCAGCGGTGATCAGCGTGGCGCTCGCCTCCATCGGTCCAAGAGTGTTGGGATGGGCGACGGACATCATCTTCTCGGGTGTCGTCGGCAAGATGCTCCCTGCAGGAATGTCGAAGGCCGAGGCGATCGAAGCGGTTCGTGCAAGGGGACAGGATCGAATCGCTGACATGTTGGGCAGCGTCGACTTCGTAGCGGGGCAGGGCATCGATTTCACCGCACTGCAACGGATCCTTCTCATCGCTCTCGCCCTCTACGCGGCTTCTGCGCTGTTCCAGTTCCTCCAGGGCTATCTGATCAACGACGTGGTCCAACACACAATGCTCCGCCTGCGGTCCGAGGTTGAGACGAAGATCAACCACCTC
>CBETWC010000499.1:0-1550 GCA_965539925.1 uncultured bacterium | reverse complement strand
GAACAGCGACGAAGTCGATGTTCAGGAGGGGGTGCGAGCCTGCGAGCCCGGTACGCCACGACCTTGTCTTATCAACCCATCAATCGTGTTTGCCAGCACACCAGCGGTGAGGTTTGCCGTCGTTGAGGAGCTTCATGGTCTCGGCCGGATCCTGTAGCGCAGCGAAGATCATCTCGATCACGTCATCGAGAGTCCCGGTGATCTCATCGTCAGCGAACCGGAGCACGAACCAGCCATGGCGGATGAACCACGCGTCTCGTGCGCAGTCGCGTTCTGGATCGATGTGGGTGGCACCGTCTGTTTCGATCGTCAGCCAATGCGGCCTGCATGAGAAGTCGACAACGTACGGACCGATCGGATCCTCTCGTCGGAATCGCACACCGAGTTGGCTGGCTCGGAGTCGGCTCCACAGCAGGCCACTCGCGCGGGTCGGATCCTTCCTATTGGCTCGGGCGTGGCGAATACGTCTGTCTTGTTGTTCCATGCGTGATAGATATCAATCCGCCAGGTGAGATACAAGACCTTCGGGTATGTCCACCGCTATGTCGTGCCGTACCGGGCTCGCAGGCTCGCACCCCCTCCTCGCTCGCTGCGCTCGCGTGTCCTCCCTGAAGGGAGGACGATTGCCCTGGTCCTCCCTTCAGGGGAGGACTGTTTCAGGAGGGTTTTGGGATGGGGACGACTCTGTCGATTCTGGGGCTCGGGGCAAGGTGGGATATGACTTCGGCTGCTGTCTCGCGCTCACCCCATGTCAAGCTTGTCAGCGCTATGGCGACCCGGGCGTTCTGCGGGATTGCCTTGAGGCCGCCATTCGGATGGAGGAGGACGGTGGCGGCGTGCTCGGGGGTGAGGAGGTCGTCGGGTTGAACGCCGATGAGTGCGGCCACTCGTTCCGGTCTATGAGCCACCTCGGAGATCGGGCGACCGATGGCATCGAGTGATGCGACGACAATGACCATCGTCGAGGTGGAGGGGATCACGGGCTCGTGCTCCTCCGGAGCCTTGAACATCAGCGATCGGGCACCATCTGCTTCGACGATGAGGTAGTCGACGCTTGTTTCGACATACAGACGATCAACCACTTCGGCTGTTGGGCCAGCGACCTTGTTGGGTACGCGCTCGCCCGCCACAAAGAGGGGCGTACCCGTTTCGAGGGCAGCTTCGACCACAGCGGGATCTTCGGACCAGCATGTCGGCTCGGTGGCTTGGTTCGCCGCCATCTTCGTTGTTGTCGTGAGGATGACACGGGTCTGGGTGGAGGCAAATTCGCGGCCAAGTGTGAACAGGATGGTCGACTTGCCGCCAGCACCAACGATCGAGACCAGCTCTCGCGGCAAGAAACCAAATCGTTCATACAGCGGCGCTGTCATCGTTCGGCCCCACCCATCCACACGAGGATCGCCTCGAGCACCGCACCGCCGATCGACAGTGCCTTGTCCGAGATCTGATTGATGGCGTCGGGATCGAACCGGGGGTCCACATCACCGATCTTCAGGCCGACGGTCACAGGCCCCGGAGAGATCAACCCGCGCACGGTCCCCCCAATCTTG
>CBETWC010000498.1:0-1551 GCA_965539925.1 uncultured bacterium | reverse complement strand
CATCGCGGTTTCCGGTGTCTACGCGGAGGACACCCTGGCCCTCGAACTGGAGACGATCGCACTGGCTTTCCTGATCGTTCAGTTCATTGCGTTCTTCGGTGCGCTCATGTTTGGCATCCTGTCGGATCGGATCGGTCCGAAGCGATCGGTGATGGTTGCCCTTGTTGTGTGGACAGGGATCACGGCGATGGCATTCTTCATACCTGAGGGCTCGGCTGCCGGTTTCTTGTTGCTGGCAGCGATCGTCGGGTTTGTGCTCGGTGGTGTCCAAGCGCTGTCACGCTCGTTGTACGGGACGATGATCCCCGAGGAGGCGTCTGCCGAGTTCTTCGGGTTCTACTCGGTCTTCTCAAAACTCTCCGGGATCGGGCCGCTGGTCTTTGGAGGCGTGAGCGCAGTGACTGGTTCCGGTCGCACCGCCATCCTGTCAGTCGCCGCGTTCTTCCTGGTTGGGCTTGCGTTGCTTTCGAAGGTAGATGTCGAAGAGGCTCGCCGATCGAGAGACCTCTGGTCGTTCGAGGGGGAAAGGGCCGAGGTTCGGTGACGTTTCGTGGATTGCTCTCCGGCTGAGTTAGCGTCCGGGTATGCGAATACTTGTGATTGGTTTACTCGTGGCAATGACGGCTGCGGGATGCAGCGACACGGACTCGGATCCCGTGCGCACGGCGCCGGCGGTGACCCCGGTGACGATGACGACACTTCCTGCCGCGGCCATCCCGACTACAGCAGGCCCGACGTCGTCGACACAGACAACGGAGGCGACGGGTTCGATCGACGATCTGGTACTGGACTTCGTGGAGACCGTCGCTGGCTTCACTCAGCCGGTTTTCATGCTCACCCCGCCGGACGACAACAGATTGTTCGTTGTTGATCAGCCCGGAGTGATCTGGGTCATGTCCGACTCGGATCCGGAGGTCTTCCTCGAGATCGTTGCCGAGGTCGAGTTCGACAATGAGCAAGGACTACTCGGCTTGGCGTTCCACCCGCAGTTTGCCGAAAACAGGCTCTTCTACATCTACTACATCGCTTCGAACGGTGACACCGTTGTTGAAGAGATCACGTCCCGCGGTGAGGTTGCCGACCTGGATTCGCGCACTGAAATCCTTCGGTTGGACCAACCTGCCCCGAATCACAACGGCGGCATGCTCGCGTTTGGTCCGGACGGCAACCTATGGATTGGGCTTGGTGATGGCGGAGGCTCGAACGACCAGTTCGAGCACGGCCAGCGCGGCGATAGCCTGTTCGCATCGATGGTGAGGATCACCGTGGGCCCCGACATCGACGGCTATCTGATCCCTGAAGGGAATCTGGAAGGCGAGGTATGGGCCACCGGATTGCGCAATCCGTGGCGGTGGACCTTCGACGGTGATGATCTGTGGATCGCGGATGTGGGCCAGGCCAGAATCGAGGAGGTCGATGTTGTCGACTGGACGGCGGGGAACCCGAACTTCGGCTGGTCGATCATGGAAGGCACCGAGTGCTTCGAAGCGGACACTTGCGACAGTAGCGGCATGGTCCTCCCGGTTTATGAGTATCCGCACAGCGAAGGGT
>CBETWC010000497.1:0-1565 GCA_965539925.1 uncultured bacterium | reverse complement strand
CGTCGCTCCGTTTCGGTGAGACCACCCCAGATGCCGTAAGGCTCCCTGATCTGAAGCGCATAGGTGCGACAGTCGCCAACAACAGGACACACCTGGCACACGGCCTTCGCGCGCATCTCACGCCGTTGTCGTTCGTCCTTGCGTTCCTGGGTGCTCGGGGGGAAGAAAAGGTGGGAGTGATTGCCGCTGCACAGTGCGACAGGCTGCCAGGAACGGTCGGGTGACATCGGGGAATGCCTTTCGTCTCAACGGGTACTCGCATGCGGCCAGCACGCCGCACAGAGGACGAACATAGCGGCAGCTAGCTGAGAGCGACAGGAAAACTTTGGAAGGTCAAGATATTTCTTCGCGACCTGTGATGGCCACCGGATCGACCTCCACCACGAGGCCCGTCAATCCGACGATCTCGACGGCGGCACCCGAGCCGATGACAACGCCTCGGTCGGCGGTGGCGGCCCAACGCTCACCATCGATGATCACAACGCCCTCGGGGTCGAGGTCGGACACAGCCAGGCACCGCCTGCCGAGCAGTTCCTCTCTGCCCACCGTGGGAGTCGCGAATCGTCCGCGAACAACAGTCGTGAGCGAATACCAGATGAATGTCACTGAAGCCGCCACCGCAAGGATGATCATCCAAGCGGAGGGCGGGTACGCCGGTCTGGTCGTGGTGAACGTGAATCCCCCGATGAGCAGGAGGACCGTGCCGAGCACTGCACGCCAATCGACGCGGTTCTGGGAGAAACCCCACACAAGGACGCCAAGGCCCACAAGCGTGGCCACGACGGCCGGCCACGACATCGGGAGCGTTGCCAATCCGTAGCCCGCCAGGAGGAGTGACACCGAGGCAACCCCCGCCATGAGCCCCCGGCCTGCCGCATAGAACTCGAACGCCGCAAACGAGAATCCGATGACCAGGAGGAGGAACGCTGTCTCTGGTCGACTGGCGAGTCGCAGGAAACGATCGAGCAAGCCGGGTTTGATGAACACCACGTTGCGAGTAGACATCAGGACTTCGTGGCCGTCGATCGTCTCGACAGTTGCCGTCGAGAGGTCCCATGTCTGATCACCGCGTGTCACCGTTTCGCCGTCGAGAGAGACAATGAGTTGACCAAGCGCAGGCTGTAGCCCATCGACAAATCCTGGAACCTCCGGGTTGTCCGGGCTGACGGCGATCGTCTCGCTCTTGAGTTGGGACAATGTATCTAGATCGGTATCCGTCGAGATGCGGATCTCGCCAGGATCTCTTTGCACGTCGGGATCGAGATATCCGACCTTCGTACCCGGAGCGGCGTACCGGACATCGGCGCGGTTGATGATGTGGGCCGATCCGCCGTACGCAACAGCACCGAACGGACCGATCCAGGACACAACCGGGGCGTCGGCTGCAGCAATCGCATCGAACACCGCGTCGAGATTTCCCGAGGACACACCGGGACTATCAACCTTGAGAACGAAGAGATGCACGGATTCCGATCCGAGCGCTGTCGCAACGTAGTCGAGTGATCGCTGGTCCAGGGGTCCTTCAACCTCAATCACAACAACCGGATCGTCCCCGGACTGCGCCG
>CBETWC010000496.1:0-1573 GCA_965539925.1 uncultured bacterium | reverse complement strand
CCACTCGATCGGCTCCCCCGGTCCTCGTACCGTCGAGGAGTGTTTTCCGAACAGGAGCGGTAGTGGCGGCACCTCCTCCCCTTCCTCCGCAGCGTGAAGCGGGTAGTTCTTCCCGACACACACGATATTCCGAGGTCGCGGAACAGGTGGACCAAGTTCAACGTCTTCGAGGGGTCGACGATCGGACACGCTTCTCGCCGCTCCAGCAAGCACACGGGCCACCTCGAGACCTCCATCGAGGAGAGCCCCCATCGTCGCAGGTCCGCCGACCGCCGTGAACGGCACCACCGTTTCGTCATCCAGTAGCACGGCCGGACTGAAGGCGCCCTCATCGTGGAACGTGACCAATCTCATTTCTCATCCTTTGTATGTATGGCTTGTTGTCTAGGGATTGGGTAGCAACTCAGGCGTAGCTGCGCGGAAGTAGTCAATCGTGGCATCGACACCCTCCTCAATCGAGGTGCCAGGCACACCACCAAGCAGTCCGGCAAGATCCGCATCATCCAGTTCCGCCGGAAATGGAAGTTGACCGCCAGAGACCGTGACGGTCCGCCTGGCTGATCTTCTGTTGATGACCTCGGCGAGCTCCGATATCGAGGTGATTGCACCCTTTATGGAGTAGGTCTCTCCCGAACCGGCTACGTTCGATGCGCGAATGAACGTTTCAGCAACGTCGGGAGCGAATTGGAGACCCACACGGCCTGAAAACGGGATCTCGTAGTCTTCACCGCGCGCAGCGGCGAGCATCGCCCAGGTCGGTGCCGAGGTCATGCCCGTATCGCGACCGGGTCCATATACCGTGTGCGGGCGCAGCCCGACAGAGGCTACCCCGTGATGCTCGTGATACAGTCGGGCCACCGCCTCGTCAGCTCTCTTGAATACTCCGTAGAAGTTGTTCGGATTCTGATCGGCGTCATTCGGGATCGAGCCGTGCAACGCGGCCAACTCCGGGCCGTACACAGCCACACTCGACGCAAAGACAACGCTCTCGAGTTCCTGTACACGAGCGACCTCAAAGACGTTCGCGGTACCAACCACGTTCACCAACGCCCCTGCGGGTGGGTTCGCATGGCTCGCCGGGACCTGAAGTGCAGCCAAATGGATGATCCGGTCAACCTTGTGGGTCGATACCAGATTTCCCAGAGACTCCAGATCGGTTATGTCAGTGCGGGCGAACACGACAGAGCTCTCGATATCCGTTCCCGCGCTGATGAGATGGAGACGTGACCGGTCAGTTCCCACATCTGCGGCGACCACGAAATGTCCGCGCTCGACCAACCGAAGCATCGTCCAAGCACCAATACATCCAAGTGCACCCGTGATCAAGTATCTCGATGTCATATCAACCTCCGCGTAATCGATGCTCGCCGAAAGCGACCAGTTCCGTTCATTCTCATTCGACCACTTCTCGATCTAGGGCAGATGGTTCCCAGTGTTCGGGCCGTCCCAACGTCCAGGCAACGTTTAGGTTGTCGGAACCGAGAACCGTCTCGAAGGCAGACACGTGTTCGTCATTCAGCGGCTGCTCGGCAGCATCCAAACTCCGTCGAATCGTCTCGATCTTGCTGGAGCC
>CBETWC010000495.1:0-1576 GCA_965539925.1 uncultured bacterium | reverse complement strand
CAGAGCACAGCGACGCTCGAGAAGTTCATCACCAACATCACCGAGGGGAAGATGGCCGCCATCCACCGGCCGACGTAGATCGACACGTTCGTCAGATCGGTGTTGGCGTCGTCGAACCTGTCGGTCTCGAACGGCTCGCGTACGAAGGCCCGAACGACCCTGATGCCAGTGATCTGCTCCCGCAGGACCTTGTTGACCGAGTCGAGGCGTCCCTGCATGATGCGGAACCCGGGCACCATGTGCGACAGGATGAACCAGATGATTACCGCGAGCACAGGGACGAGCGCAAGGATCAACCATGAGAGCCCGACGTCCTCACGGAGTGCCATGAGGACACCGCCAACCATCATGATCGGGGCGGTCACGAGCATCGTGAAGGTCATGAGGACCAGCATCTGGACCTGTTGGACATCATTGGTGTTGCGGGTCAGGAGAGACGGTGCGCCGAATTGGGCCATCTCCCTGCCGGAGAAAGCGATCACCCGGCGGAAGAATGCCGAGCGGACGTCCCGGCCGAACGCCATGGCTGCCCGCGAACCGAAGTAGACGGCGGCGATCGTGACGATCACCTGGACCAGGGATACAGCGAGCATCCACCCGCCCATGCGAAGGATGTAGCCGGTGTCTCCACGCAGGACGCCATTGTCGATGATGTCGGCGTTGAGTGTCGGAAGTGTGAGGGCGGCGATCGTGCCGATGAGTTGGAGCACAACGACGATCGCGATCTCTCGCTTGTAGGGCTGGAGGTAGCGACGGAGGATCTGAATCAGCATCAGGCGGGTGTCTCTTCACTATGCATTGCGATGCCGTTCAGGAGCGTGTCGACGATCTCGGCGGCACCGGACTTCTCGGTGGTCGTCATCAGTGGGTGGGCATTGGCGAAGACGAACCCGAGAAACGCAACTGCGGCTCGCTCTGGTGCAACCCGGAGGCTGTCTGTGTGATGCTCGAAGAGATCGGTGAGCGCGGAGATGATGGCGGCGTTCGATTCCATGACGAACCGGCGTGCTCCCGCCGGTTTCCCTGTGCCGGTCGGCCGCATCGTGCGCAGGACGCTGACAAGAGTCCCAACCCGTTCGCTCCGTTCGAGAAGGATGACGGCTACCGATTCGAGTTGGTGTGCCAGCGGGGCGGCTGGAGAGATCTCTGCCATTGCCGCCCGAACGGGTTCGGGATCCATCGTGACCTTGACGGCCTCGACGATTACCGACGACTTGTCCGGGAACACGCTGAAGATCGTGCCCTCTGAGACTCCGGCAGCTTCGGCCATCTCTCGGGATGTGAGGGTCGAACCCCTGGTAACGATGAGAGGGATCACAGCTTTGACAATCGCCCTCCGACGGTCGTCGGGAGGGAGCGGTTTGGCGCGTCCATGGCTCGGTGTCATCCCCACAGTATAACTGAGTAAGCACTCACTCAGTTCGCCCCCACCAGGTCGTCCTCCCTGAAGGGAGGACAACCTGACGCCTAACGCCTGACGCCCGAACCCTTCTTCCTGAACTCGCCCGGGGGGATGCCGTAGTGCGCGGCGAATGACTGGGAGAAGTGGCTTCGACTGGAGAAACCGGTCTCGGTG
>CBETWC010000494.1:0-1591 GCA_965539925.1 uncultured bacterium | reverse complement strand
ATCGCTGTCAGCAGCCTCACCAGAGTCACCGGTGTCGCTACTGCATGCGGCGGCGAGTGTGGTGAACGCCACCAGCAATACCAAGAAGACTTTCGAACGGTAGGGGATCCTGCTCATCTGTTCCTCCTATTGCTCGGGGCGATTACGGATCGAAGTATTCTTCTCCACCCCGATATTCGCACTGTACAAGAATCACTCTGGCGATATCTGTCAAACAGCCCCGCGGATCCTCGTAAAATCCTTACTAGGGTTCTGCCCGTCAGTTACAGATGCCATCGACAAGACATCTCATCGGAATACCCACTGATCTTGCCCCCTGACATGCAGGCTCGCCCGCCTTCCCGTTAGGGGGAGGGGCCACTCAACACCGTCTAACTCGTCCCCTATCTAACCCATTTTGCTGGGGGGCGGCTTGGGCCGCCCCCACTTCAGGTTGATGGAGTCAAACGACTCTCTCTATGGGTCCGTTCGTTACTCGACGTCCGGCGCCATCGCGAACTCGTCTTCTTCCGCTGGCTCCGGGAGGATCAGGTTGAGGGCCACTCCGACCACGGCGGCAAGCGCCAGGCCCGAGATCGGCACATCACCGATCGCGAGGGCACTCGAAAGACCGCTGACGCCCAAGCCGAACACGAGGATCAAACCGACAACGATCATGTTGCGGCTCTTCATGAAGTCGACCTCTGCGGTCACCAGAGTCCTCAAACCGACTGCTGCGATCATGCCGAACAGGACGATCGACAATCCGCCAAGCACCGGAACCGGTGTGGACCTCAGGATCGCGGCCAGCTTCGGAATCAGAGCAAGGAAGATTGCGAAACCCGCACCGATCCGCAGGATGAGTGGGTCGTACACCTTGGTGACGGCCAGTACGCCCGTGTTCTCCGAGTACGTCGTGTTCGGCGGACCGCCGATCAATCCGGCGAACATCGTCGCTAGACCGTCGCCCAGGAGAGTTCGGTGCAATCCGGGCTCCTTGAAGAAGTCCTTTCCGACCACGTTGCCGTTGGCCATGATGTCACCAACGTGCTCGATCATCGTAACGAACGCGATGGGTGCGATCAGAGCGATCGGTGCCCACGAGATGTCTCCAAATCCCCACGTGAACTCGGGAAGACCGACCCAGGCGGCATCTCCGACAGCCGCGAAACTGAAGTCCACGAAGAAGATCGCCCCGAGAATGTACCCAACGACCGCGGCGGTCAGAATCGGGAGCATCCGGAACAATCCCTTGAAGAACACCGCAGCAATGACCGCAGTCAACGTCGTGAGAAGAGCCAGCCACCATGCGCCCTCGGACATGCTGATGGCGACAGGCGCCAGCGTGATCCCGATGACGATAATGACCGGTCCGGTCACGATCGGAGGGAAAATGCGCTGGATCACTTCGGGGCCAACAGCAGCCACAACGAGGCTCATCGCCGTATAGAGGACACCGGCGGCCATGATCCCGAGTCCGATCGCCGCCCACGTGTAGTCACGTTGGGTAGCGAGGATGATCGCGGGGATGAACGCGAACGACGAGCCCAGGAACACTGGAACCATCCGCTTGGTCACAAGGTGGAACAGCAACGTACCAACACCGGCAGCG
>CBETWC010000493.1:0-1594 GCA_965539925.1 uncultured bacterium | reverse complement strand
GTCGACGAGCACGAGTGGCCTGCGGCCAACAACCTCAAGTCGACCGGGCGCCGATATCGATCCGACCGCGACGGCAAGCGAGTCATGGTCAAGTTCCGTGCCGAGAAACATCTCAGATACTGCGATGGCTGTTGCGAGATGGTCGACCTGATGACGCCCGTGGATCGGGAGATAGAGATCCTCGTAGTGGCCGAACACTCCGTCGATTGAACAGTGCCATCCGCCGACCGCGATGTCGGCTTCTGACACAGCGAAGTCCGCGTCGGTTCTGATCCAGTTCGCCCCCGTGTCTGAGACCCGATCAGAGATCGCAACCTCTGCTTCGTCCGACAGGATCCCCGTCACGAGGGTTCCACCAGTGTCAACAATCGCCGCCTTCTCGGCAGCGATCTCTGGAATCGTCGACCCAAGGAACTCCGCATGATCGATGTCGATCCCTGTGATCACCGCCACTGAGGAGCTCACAACGTTCGTGGCATCGAGTCGACCACCGAGACCCACCTCAACAACGGCAACATCCACGGCGGCTGTTGCGAAGATCGAGAACGCAAGGGCCGCAGTGACCTCGAAGTAGGTGACCGGTGTGCCTGCTTGCTGCTCGTATGCCTCGACAAACCAGGCGATATCGGCAACGGCATCGATGAAGTCGAGCGAATCGATCGTTACACCGTGGAGCGTGAACCGCTCCTCAACCGAGTGGAGGTGAGGCGAAGTGAACCCTCCCGTGGCAAGACCATGGGCACCGAGAATCTGCTGAACCATCCGAGACAGCGTCGTCTTGCCGTTGGTGCCCGCAATGTGAATCGTCGGATACGCCTCTTGGGGGTCACCCATGAACTCCAGAAGCCCCGTGATCCTCTCCAGTCCCGGCTTGACGCCCTGGCCTATCCGGTCGTCGAGGAACGCTTCAGCGTGCTCACGCGTCTTGATGTTCGGTACACCACGAGTGGACGTCATCAGCTACCCGAGCTCCGCGAGATGGGTCTGCTGCTTCTCTAGCTCGGCTTCGATCTCGGCAAGTCTGGCCTCTTCCTGTGCGACTACTTCTGCCGGCGCTCGGTCCCTGAAGTTCGGGTTTCCGAGCTTGCCGCGCGATCGCTCGATACCGGACTTGAGCTCCGCGATCGCCTTCTCGATGCGAGGGCGTTCGGCATCCACGTCAACGAGGCCGCTGAGGGGGATGAAGACCTCGACCCCTTCAGCAGAGATCCGTGTCTGGCCGGTGCTGGATTCCGGGAGAACACCTGACTCGGGTAGGGCTCCCGTGAGAGCTGCAACCTGGGAGTACCACCAATCGGGTAGAGCGGGGTCCGCCACGACGACAACCGGCATCTTGGTCTTCCGGCTGATCTGGTGTTGGGAACGGAATTGCCTGACTCCCGACACGATGCCCTGGAGGGACTCGATCTCGGACGGGGCCTTGTGGTCGGGCACATCCGGCCAGGGTGCGGTGATGATGAGCCCGGACCCGTCTCCGAGGTGGGACCACAGCTCCTCTGTGATGAATGGGATCACAGGGTGGAATAGCTTGAGGACATCGCGCATGACCGCACCGAGCGTTTGACGCATGGCCTGGCGACGCTCGTCATCGGCC
>CBETWC010000492.1:0-1595 GCA_965539925.1 uncultured bacterium | reverse complement strand
TTGTCCACGTGGCGGAGACCAGTGCATCCGTTGCAGAAATGCGACAAGCCGAGTTCGATGTCAATCCGATCTTCGGACCACAGGTTGTACCCCAGGTCGTCTTCCCACAGATGACTGTTGAGACTGCAGACCATGCAGCGGGAATGCTCGACAAGTACGTCGCCTTTGCTCGCTTCGTCGACCAATCGGCCGAACGACTTCGTGAGGGGATTGCAAACGGTCGTGTCAGTGCTGACTTTGCTGTCACAAAGACTGTTGAGGCTCTTGACACGATGCTCGCTGTGCCAGTTGAGGGGTCGCCATATCTAGCGATACAGATGCCGGAATCGTTCTCCGATGAGGACATCACAGAGTGGCGCGAGCAGGCCGCTGTGATCGTTGCGGACACCATCAATCCCGCCTTCGAGCGCTACCGCAGTGTCATCAGGGATGAGGTAGGTCCCGTTGCCCGACCAGATGAAAGGGCTGGTCTCTTTGGACTGGCCGACGGCGAACTCATCTACTCCAGACTGATCGATCAGTTCACAACCCTCTCGATGCAGGCAGACGAGATCCACCACATCGGTCTCGAGCAGATAGACAAGCTCGCAAGTGAGTACCTCGAGATCGCTGGGCCAGTCATCGGCACAACCTCTCTCGAGGACATCTACGCCGCACTGCGCGAAGACCCGGCGCTTCACCACACGACGGGTGACGACGTGGTTGCCGCTGCTGAGGCTGCGTTCGCGAAGGCGAAAGCCGAGATGGGAGACTGGTTCGGGTACCTCCCCCAATCCGACTGCTTCGTGCAAGAGACCAAGGAAGGCCCCGTGGCCTTCTACTTCCCTCCCGCCGAGGACGGTTCACGTCAGGGCACGTTCTTCATGAACACGGTCGACCCAACATCGTGGGGCACCTTCGAGATCGAGGCAACCGCCTTCCACGAGGGCATCCCCGGCCATCACCTCCAGATCGCCATTGCACAGGAACTCGGCGACTCGATCCCCGCGTTCCAGAAACACGCGTGGATCGCGGCGTATGGAGAAGGCTGGGGGCTGTACACGGAGCGCCTCGCGGACGAGATGGGCATGTATGGGTCGGAGCTCGATCGCATCGGGATGCTGATGGCCGACTCGACACGCGCCTGCCGACTGGTGGTGGATACGGGCATGCATGCACTCGGATGGTCACGCCAGCAAGGCATCGACTACATGGCGGCGAACTCCCCGATGTCGATGCACTCGATCGTCGAGGAGATAGACCGCTATCTGACGATGCCTGGTCAGGCGGTGTCCTACATGATCGGACGACTCGAGATCCAGCGGATGCGTGCCGAGGCTGAGGCCGGGATGGGCGACCGCTTCGACATCAAGGGCTTCCACGATGCCGTGCTCGGATCGGGCCTGGTCACCCTCCCAACGCTCGACCGCATCATCACCGAGTGGGCTGCAAGCGTGTGAATCGGAGCGCAGGCACTGCCAGATGCTAGTGAACTGAGCAATCCGTAACTACCGTGTGAGTGCATGTGAACGCATGCGAATGCGAGCGGGAGACTCAAATGTCAACCATCCTCTGGATCCTCGGGATCCTTGTATTTGCGAGCGGCGTATTCGCTC
>CBETWC010000491.1:0-1605 GCA_965539925.1 uncultured bacterium | reverse complement strand
ACCTTCTACGTTCTACGTTCCTTCCCTTCCTCCGCTCTCAGCCGCAACTGTCCGCACGCGGCATCGATGTCCTGGCCTCTCGTGTCACGGAGTGTGACGTTGGCTCCCTCGCGCCTGAGCGTGCCGAGGAACCGTCGGATGTGATCGTTCGAAGGGGGACGGTCGTGGCTCAGTGGCGTGGGGTTCAGGGCGATGACGTTGACGTGGGCGTGGATACGCCTCGCCACGCGGGCGAGGCCGATGGCTTCTTCATCAGAGTCGTTCTCTCCGGCGATCAGTGTCCACTCGAGGGAGACGCGTCGACCCTTGGTGTCGTAGTAGTCCTTCGCCGCGGCGATCACTTCATCGATGGGGTAACGATCGTTGATGGGTACGAGTTTCGACCGCTCGGACGGAATCGTGGAGTGGAGACTCACGGCGAGGTTCAGCGGCCACGGCTCGTCGATGAGCTTGCGCATGCCCGGCACGAATCCAACTGTCGACACGGTGATGGACCTTGCAGAGATCCCCATGATGTCAGTCATGCGACGAATCGACTCGATCGTGTTGCCGTAATTCGCCAGGGGCTCGCCCATGCCCATGAACACCACGTTCGTCACTCTCTCGGGGCTTCGTGGCAATGGCGCCTCGGCCAGGTAGGCGTTCGCATAGGCAACCTGAGCGGCGATCTCGCCCGCGTCGAGATGCCGATCAAATCCGAATTGGCCCGTCGCGCAGAATGTGCAGCCCATGGCACATCCAACCTGCGATGAGATGCAGAGCGTCGTCCTCGTCGGATACCCCATGAGCACCGTCTCGATCGGTGAACCATCGTTGCATCGGAACAGCCACTTCTTGGTGAGGCCGTTGTCGGCAGATTGTTCGATGTCGAGTTCGAATGGCCAGTGGCTCTCGGCGACCCGCTCCCGCATGGATTTCGGAAGATTCGTCATGTCAGCAGCCGACAGCACCGGATGCTTGTAGAGCCACTCAACCAGTTGGTCGGTGCGGTAGCTCGGCTCCTCGGGGAAGAGCTCGCCAAGGTCTTCAGGTGCCGTGATGTACATACTTCTACGCGTGTGCCTGTGCGGCCTGCACCCAACCCTGCGCCGTGGCTACGGAGGTCTCGGCAGACTCGGCAATATCCGCGGGATCAGATGAGGCGAGGTCGGAGAAGCTGTGGATTCCCGACGCTGTCAGTCGATCCCGATACACGGGCCCGACTCCCTTGATCAATGTGAGGTCATCGGCACCCCCACCGGTCCGAAACCTGGGGGGAGCTTCTTCGTGGATCTCGGGTGGTGGCAGCATCCGGTCACGGAGCGCCCATGCCGCAGCGCCAAATCCAACGATGACACCTGCAGCTCTCATGAGGTTCTTTGCAGCGCGGTTCATGAGGGAAGTGTAGAGGAGAAATCTCAGGCATCAGGTGTCAGGGGTCAGGAAGAAGGGAGCTATCAGCCATCAGCCATCAGCTATCAGCTATCAGCTATCGGCCAGAGAAGAAGAATCAGGTGTCAGGAAGAAGGGAGCTGTCAGCTGTCAGCCAGCAGCGTCTGGCATCTGGCATCTGGCGTCTGGCATCTGGCGCCTGTCATCATCCCCTGCTGTCGGGGCAGGATCCGT
>CBETWC010000490.1:0-1623 GCA_965539925.1 uncultured bacterium | reverse complement strand
TGGAAACCAATAGAACGAGTCTCCATCAAACCCAGGGCGATCCAAACAAGCCCACGGATAGAGCAGGAGAGCGACATATGTGCCTGATTGATACTTGTGGCAGGTGTTGCGGCGTTTCGTAGCATCTAGAGGACCCGGCTGGTCGTCTCTCTATGTGCCTGCCACCTTCGGGTTGGCTTTCTAACGAGCTGTTGGCCAGCCGGTGTCCTTGCTGGGATGTGGCTCGAAAGAGGCGAGAACACTATCGACCCGAATCAGGAGTGCCCATCTCGGTTCACCGTTAACGAGAAAGGCATTGTTATGACGATGATTGGGATCGATCCACACAAGGCAACCCACACGGCGGTTGCTATCGACGATGATGAGAACGTAATTGATGAGTTCACACTCGGATCTTCAAACGACCAGGTCGAGCGTCTCACCCGATGGGCTTCGCGGCTCGGGAAGCGTGAGTGGGCTGTCGAGTCTGCGAACGGCCTCGGCTACCTGATCGGCCAGCAACTCGTTGCTTGCGGTGAGACCGTGTTTGATGTCCCATCAGTGTTGGCGTCGAGGGTCCGGCTGATGGGGTCAGGCCGCTCGCAGAAGAACGATCCGAATGATGCCCGCTCGATAGCGATCGCGGCGCTGCGTTCAGACCGTCTGGCCGTCGTGGAACCTGATGATCATGTCACCGTGTTGCGTTTGTTGGTGAAACGGCACAGGGATATGGCGAGGCTCCGTAACAAGCACTGCTCACGTCTCCATGCCCTCCTCATCGAGGTCGCCCCGGGTGGGATTGAGGGAAAGATCAGTGTTACCAACGCATCCGTACTCCTCGACCGTATCGGTGTCACCGATGAGGCGACCCGGTATCGGATACTGGTTGCCAGAGAGGTCGTTGACGACATCGCCCGACTCGACGAGTCATTGAAAGCGTCCAAGAAACGGATCGCCGTGGCAGTCACAGCATCGGGAACATCGGTGACTGACATTGTTGGTGTCGGGCCGATCGGTGCAGCAACCATCATTGGATACACCAAGAATGTGTCCCGGTTCCCGACCAGGGGCCACTACGCCACCTACAACGCAACGGCACCGATCGAAGTGTCCTCAGCCGGTGACACCAGGCATCGGTTGAACCTGAGAGGGAACCGCATCTTGAACCACGCCATCCATATCGCAGCGGTGACCCAGCTGCGCCACGACACCATTGGACGGACGTATTACCAGAAGAAGATCGCTGAGGGCAAGACCCCGAAAGAAGCGATCAGGGCGTTGAAGCGACGCATCTCAGACGCCGTCTACCGCCACCTCAACGCCGACGTGCGAACAAGCCGCAACGACTGAACAAGGTGGGTCCGGGAGGACACCCAGGAACGACTCTGAATCCAGCGTGGCCAGCTTGCATCCTGAAAGCTGACTCTTCGGATCAGTCACTTCCCGGACCCGACACCAACGCTACGACCAACCGCGACACAACGCCAGCGGGACATTCAAACGCGCCCAAAAACATCCCCTTGACACAAAGAGGCTTCGATATGGGCGGGTCAAGGCGTCGCTTAGAGTCGAGGGAATGCGCCGCAGGACTACGCATTCGAGCCCGATGGAGGTCAGCTGTGGACAATCGTGAAGCCAGTACCG
>CBETWC010000489.1:0-1629 GCA_965539925.1 uncultured bacterium | reverse complement strand
CCTAGCGATGAATGCTCACAGCGTCCCCCTCCTGGCTCGCAAGCTCGCCTGTCCTCCCTCCAGGGGAGGACGCAAGAACGGCAGAAATCTTGATTCGCGAATCTACGTCATACGTACTTCGTACTACGTAATGCGGACTGCATCGCTTCGTCGTACCGAGGAGCGACGTGCTCCCATGAGAACTTGCGGGCGGCATTTGCAGCGGCGGGGTCAGGGGGCTGAGTGAGTGCTTTCGCGATCAGGCTCACGGCGTGCTCGGGGGACTCGTACAGGGAGTCAGCGGGATCAACGCCGAAGTCTGCAATGCGCTCCGGATACACCACGCGGTCAGGGAACACGGGGTGGGCACCGGCTGCGACTGCTTCGGTGATCGCAATGCCGAAGAACTCCTGGTGTGCGGTCGAGAGCACCACGGATGCCTGATTGAGGAGCTCAACATAGAGGTCCCTCTCAGCCCATCCGGCCTGGACAAGACGGCCCCCAAGCAGGTCGGTGATGTCCTCGAATGTGGGCGGCACGGACACGAATACCTCACCACACATCGCCATGTTGAAGTCAACGCCTGCCTCGATCAACCCGGTGACGATCGTCTTGAGTTCTTCGGGTCCCTTGTCGTGCTCCCAGCGCTGGTTCCACACGATCAGTGGAGGGTCGCTCGGTTTGACTGGTGCCGAGTCGAGTCCACGTGCGTCCATGCCGACGGGGAGGACGATGCTTGCATCGATCACCTCGTCGACCTTCTCGACATGCTTGTACTCAGGGAAGACGTTGAGGAACCGTCGGGCTTCCCTCCTGAACACTGACCGGTGGTACTCCGAGTTGAAGATCACGAGGTCAGCGACCGCTGCGCTCGCCCAGTTCTTCATCTGATAAGTGGCATCCGGCCTGTCGGCCGGAGATAGCGGATAGGTGAACTGGCTCTCATGGAAGTAGACGGCGATTGGCACGCCCGGAGCAACGCGTCGGATCGCTCCGGCGAAAGCAGCGACGTTCATCATCGAGGAAGCCAGGATGACGTCAGGTACACCGTTCACAGTGATGTCATCCGCAAGCTGATCGGCGAGCGTCAGGAATGCGCCGTGCATCCGCCACTTCCAGAACCGAGCCGGATGCGTGATCAGCGTGACATCGTGAGTCGATGAAGCTGCATAGCCGTCGGCCCACGCCTTGTGCGAGCCTCCGTGGTACGGCTCGATGAGCGAGATTCGCATGCGCGAACCCTAGGACCACGACCGGTGCCACAGTGCACGTGTCTCGCGTTTTGAACCCGGGCCTCGAACCGGTAGTCTCGCCACCGCACCAACAGGGGGATCCACATGACGAAACGACTCGTCACCGCGTTCATCGCTCTCATGCTCGTCGCTGCCGCTTGCGGCGGCTCCGATACTGGGAGCACCGACTCAGCCGCCGCCGCGCCAACGACAGCAGCATCTGCAGGCGAATCACAGGACTCCGAGGATTCACCAACGGATACAACGGCAGCCGAACCGTCTGAGGCAGAGGCACCGAGCGGGGAGAGGCTCGCAACGCTCACGCTTGACAATGGCGAAGTCTTCGACTTCAGCATCCTCTGCGGCCTCGAGCCGCAGGAATCCGCAGGACAGGAGATCCTCTTCACGCTCGTGTCCT
>CBETWC010000488.1:0-1634 GCA_965539925.1 uncultured bacterium | reverse complement strand
CAGATTTCTTCGCAGATCGTGCTGTGCGAACCCTTTTCTGTCACACGCTGCTGATACGTTGCTCATATGGGAACGGCGACCGCAACGCTCACGACCGACACGCTCGAGCAGCAGCTGCTCAACGCTGAGTCGACGATCGCCCGTATGCGTGCTGCGCAGATGACGATCATCCGTGAGATCGACCACCGCCAGGTGCCGCTCTCCGACGGGTGCCGGTCGTTGGCCGAGTGGGTTGCGGGCCGGTTGGATGTGGCTCCTGAGACCGCCAAAGCCCTCGTCTCCACCTCCCGGCGTCTCGAAGCTCTCCCCACCGTCGAAGACACCGTGGGTGACGGGTTGATCTCCTTCGACCGCACCACAGCGGTTGTGCGCATCGCCGACGCCGGCGAAGACGGCAGCATTGTCGACGAGTTGGCGGTGTATGACGTGGCCGGTATCCGCCGGCTGGTGGCGAACCGGCACCGTGTGTCCCGGAACAACGAGCGTGAGGTGTTCGAGAGGCGGTACCTCGCCGTTCAGGGGAACCTCGATGAGTCGTCGTGGCGGGTCCATGGCGACCTTTCAGGGTTGGCGGGTCGTAGCTTCGTTGACGCGTTGGACGCCAAGTGCGACGAACTGCCTCCCGACCCTGACGGGAACCGTTCCCGGACAACCCGGTATGCCGATGCTCTGTGGGCGATCAGCCTCGATTCGCTCGCCGGATCAGACGGCGCCACGGTCGAGTCCGCGACGCCGTTGTTGACGGTTTTCGTCGACGCCAACGACGCCGCTGCTACGAACGGTGAGGCCGGTGTCGTCATCGAATCCGGACCCAGGGTCGGACCCGACACGATCGAAGCGATCCTCTGCAACGGAGTCATCGATGTCACCGCACGCAGCGGGGACGGCACACCGCTGGGTATGGGACGCCGAAGCCGGATCATCCCACCACGGCTACGCCGATTCGTCCTGCATCGTGACGGAGGTGTCTGCACCGTTGAGGGCTGTGTCAGCCGCTACCGGTTGCAGGCACACCACATCACCCCCTGGTCACACGGCGGCACAACCGACGCCGACAACCTCACCACCCTGTGCTGGTTCCACCACCACGTTGTCATCCACGGCCGCGGATTCACCATCGACCCGTCGTCGCCACCCCAACGCCGACGACTCCTCCGACCACCCATCCACGCACCACCTCGATAGACGCGACGGGTCCTTCCGGATCCCGAGGTGATGCCCAAACCACAACGATCAACTGTACGCATCCATCAGCCAAAGACGCACACCCAGACCGTGCCAAACGACTGTATCTGAGCCAGCGTGCTCATGCCTCAACACGGGATCCCCCGAGTTCGCGCTGCAGACGAACTCAGATCGGGTGTTCGCAATCACCCCTTTCCGGATAGCGACTCTTGTAAGACCATCGCGGGGCGGATCTGACGGAAGGAATCGACCCATGACACACGGCCGGGCCTTACTCGCTGCATCCGACTCAACCCCGCTGACCTACCAGTACTGGATTCCTGACACACCCACGGAGGCGGCGGTGGCATTCCTGCACGGCGTGGGTGGCCACTCCGGCCAACCCAGGTATCGGTACTTCGTCGACTACCTCGTCGACACAAGCCGCTCCGTGTACGGGCTTGACCTTC
>CBETWC010000487.1:0-1634 GCA_965539925.1 uncultured bacterium | reverse complement strand
GGAAACGGTGTGATGATGGCCCGTTGTGCGGCCGTGCGCCTCACTGAAGCGCCCCGTCGGTATGCGGATTCCGTGGCCTCCGTTCCTTTGTTGTTCGTCCCGGGAGTCTCGGTGACTGGGTTCATGATAAAGTAATAACAAATATCGTTGAACATCGTCAATAGGCTTGTAGCAGAACGCGAAAAGACTACGATCTGATGGAACCGCGCTCGCAATACGCTGGATCGCCGTTGTGTTCAAGGCGTCAACGAAACGCGACGACGGTCTGGGGTCGGTTTCGATACCGGGGGACGGAGGGTCCTCTTGCGCTGGAAGCACATATAGCCGGATATGGGCGGCCCCTGGGTGCGGGGAGCAAGATTGCCGTGCGGGGTGCCCAACATCCACAATGCGGACTGCCTACTATCACCGAATGACGCGATTGGAGAGCCAACCTTGCTGAAGATGGCCGTCGGGCAAACTGACGAACTCGACGGCGCGCTCGCTGCCGAGGAGATCCTAAAGCAATGCGCCGTTGCGCTCGGTGGTGAGACGCCGCAGGCAGGTCTGCTGTTGGCCTCCCACGATTTGGACTTCGAGGAATTCCTGTCCGTTGTCACGCACGCGTATCCAGATATGGACCTGATCGGTTGCACCACGATCGCACCGATGTCGTCTGTTGCTGACTATGTCGAGGGATCGACGTCACTCACGCTGTTCTCGTCCGACGTTCTTGATTTCACGGTTGGCCTTGGAACCGATGTCGTAGCCGGCGCGGCTTCAGCGGCTCGTCAGGCAGTCGAGGAGGCGACCCGAAACACGGACAAGCAACCTGCGCTCCTGATTGTCACACCTACCATCGAACAGTTCGATCCGACTGCCATCACCATCGAGTTCGGGGAGCTTCTCGGCCCCAGAGTTCCCGTGATCGGCGGTGGGGCGGCGCCAGACCTCCCGATTGCTATGCCCTGGCTCGGCGGACTTCAGTTCTACGGCGATCAGGTCCTCACAAATACGGTCCCGGTCCTTCTGGTCTCGGGGCCGCTGAAGGTCTCTGTTGGTGTTGCTCACGGGTGGAGTCCGGTGGGCAAGACGGCAGTCGTCACACGGTCGGATGACGCCAAGGTCTACGAGATCGATGGTGAGCCGATTCTGGACTTCTACCGTCGCTACCTCGGAATCGGCAGCGAACCAGCGATAGCGAACCCCCTCGCCATCCTCGACGCCGATACCGGTCAGTACTACCTCCGAGCTCCGATGGAGTACAACGAGAGCGATGGCTCGGCAACCTTTTTCGGCTCTGTTCCGCAAGGAGCCATCGTGCAACTGGCGATGGCCACAACCGAGGAGATTCTTCGCGGGACCGAGGCTTCCCTGGCCGAGGCCATGGCTGGGTTCCCCGGGGAGACAATGCCTGAGGGCGCCCTCATCGCGTCGTGCGCGGTACGGAGCTTCCTGCTCGGGGCCCGCACAAGTGCGGAGATCGAACGCATCAGAACTGGTTTGGGACAGGACGTTCCGGTTTCTGGCTTCTACGCCTTCGGGGAGATCGCTCCGCTCGGCTTCGGCACGACTCCGAGTTTTCACAATGAGACCTCTGTGACAGTTCTCATCGGAACATGAGCGAAGTGGAGGCGCCAGACCCAGCGCCGTTT
>CBETWC010000486.1:0-1642 GCA_965539925.1 uncultured bacterium | reverse complement strand
AACGAAGACTGTCCATGATCATCTTGAGAACTTGATTGTGTCCAACATTGAGCGTGTTCCCTGTTCCGGTTAAGTCGATGTACTTCGCTTCTTCATCGGGGTCGAGCCGGTAGTAGGTCCTGTTGTCTATCCCGCGAAATGACAGTGAGGGTCCGAGAGGTCCGCCCTCGCCGGTGTGGTTGTACACCACGTCGAGGATCACCTCGATTCCCGCGGCGTGGAGTGCCCTGACCAATGATTTGAACTCGGTGACCTGTCCACCTCGGCTACCGGACGCTGCGTAAGGACCGTGGGGAGCAAAGAAGCCGATCGAGCTGTAGCCCCAGTAGTTCGTCAGCCCTTTCTCGATCAACGAGTACTCGGTTACGAAGTGGTGAATGGGTTGGAGCTCCACGGCAGTGATGCCAAGCCCGACCAGGTGGTCAACCACGGGCTTGCTCGCCATGCCCGCGTACGTGCCACGCAGCTCTGGAGGTACGTCGGGGTGCAGTTGCGAGATCCCCTTGACATGGGTCTCGTAGATGATCGACTCGAACAGGGGACGACGTGGAGGCACATCGTCCCCCCAATCGAATGCCGTATCGACGACGATCGAACGAGGCATGCTCGGTGCGCTGTCCCTCTCGTCCCTCTTGCCGTGATCGTCTGGCTGGTACGGCAGGACCACATCGGTCTTGTCGACGATCCCTTCGATGGCCTTTGCATACGGATCGATGAGTAGCTTGTCCGGGTTGTGGAACATGCCGTCCTTCGGAGCCCACGGACCATGAACCCGAAACCCATACCTCTGCCCGGGGTGCACATCAGGGACGTATCCATGATGAACAAAGCCTGTGACCTCGGGGAGTCGAAGCCGGGTCTCGAACCCGAGATCGTCGAAGAGACAGACTTCTACACGTTCCGCATGCTCAGCGAACACCGCGAAGTTCGTACCTGAACCATCCCACAAGCCACCTTGCGGGTCACAGCTTCCGGGCCAAATCAATGCTGTCAAGAGTTCCTGTCGGGCCTGTAGATGCGCTCGTCGTATTCCGCAACCATTCTGGCAGCGGAGACGAATGGGCCGAGGGACTTCCAGTTGTGTCGGACCTTGTTCAGCCAGTCGGCACTCGGCGCATCGCCCTCGCCATAGAACAGCGGGACAATGACATCAGCAAGGATCCGATGAAGCGATGCAGCCTCTTCGCTGTCACGAACATCGGGATTGTCCGCTTCCGAGGTCTCGATGTTCCATCCATTCTCGCCGTCAGAGCACTCATCCCACCAACCGTCAAGGATCGAGAAGTTGAGCCCGCCGTTGAGTGCAGCCTTCTCTCCGCTGGTCCCACACGCTTCGTTGGGACGGATCGGGTTGTTCAGCCAGACATCGCATCCCGCATACATGACGCGTGCCACGGACATCTCGTAGTCAGGGATGAAGACGAAGCGGCCATTGGCTGCGTCAGAGCCCGCAAAGCTCACGACCCGATGGAGGACTTCCTTGCCTGGCTCATCGGCCGGGTGGGCCTTGCCTGCGAAGACAAACTGCACGGGTCGATCGTCATCAGCCAGCAACGCGGTTAGCCGCTCCACATCCTTCAGCAGCAGATCTGCTCTCTTGTACGTCGCGAACCTTCGCGCGAATCCGATGGTGAGCATGTTC
>CBETWC010000485.1:0-1651 GCA_965539925.1 uncultured bacterium | reverse complement strand
GAGAATCCTTTCAATTGACCCCCATAGGTAACAGCGGGGCTGTGAAGATGACGCGACCGCCTTTGTGAAGTTCCCATGAAGCTGCGGAGCAAGGCGTCAGGAAGAAATGGTATGACGAAGTATGTAGAGGACGCGCGGATAGGGGGATGCCGGGGCGGGACGAAAGACAAAAGACAGAAGATCGGAACGGAAGGGGCTCCTACAGTCGATCCTCTGAACTACCAGTCCCTATTCGCTGATCTTCGAACTACTGCTTTGCACTGCCACACCATTGGTGGTGTCGGGTCCGCTGAATTGTGTCTCGTAGAGGGTGGCGTAGGAGCCGCCGAGTTCCAGGAGCTGTCGGTGGTTGCCCTGCTCAACGATGCGTCCCTCCTCCATCACGAGGATCAGGTCGGCATCGCGAATGGTGGAGAGCCGGTGGGCGATCACGAAACTCGTTCGATCGGTGCGCAGCGCAGACATGGCGTGCTGGACGAGTACCTCGGTCCGCGTATCGACTGAGCTGGTCGCCTCATCGAGGATCAGGAGAGCCGGATCAGCGAGGAAGGCTCTGGCGATGGTGATGAGCTGCTTCTCGCCTGCGCTGATCCGGCCGCCCTCGTTGTCGACGATCGTGTCGTAGCCGTCGGACAGCGCACCGACGAAGCGGTCGACGTAAGTAGCTCGCGCGGCCTCCATGATCTCGTCTTCGGTGGCGTCGAGGCGTCCGTAGGCGATGTTGTCCCTGATCGTCCCTTCGAACAGCCACGTGTCCTGGAGCACCATGCCGGTCTTGGCACGGAGGTCGTCGCGCCGCAACGTGGCAATATCGATGCCGTCGAGCGTGATGTGTCCGGCGTCCAGATCGTAGAACCGCATGATGAGATTGACGAGTGTCGTCTTGCCCGCGCCGGTCGGACCCACGATCGCGACAGTCTGGCCAGGGTCGACGTGGAAGCTGACTTGTTCGATCAACGGCTGATCCTCGAGGTACCGGAACGAGACGTCCTCGAACGCGACCCGTCCGTGGGAAACGGTCGGAGTCTCGGCGAGCCCGTCATCTGCAGGCTCGTCTTCGGCGTCGAGAAGCTCGAAAACCCGCTCAATCGAGGCCACACCCGACTGGAGGAGGTTGGCCATTGAGGCAACCTGCGTGATGGGTCGGGTGAACTGCCTGGAGTACTGGATGAAGGCCTGCACGTCGCCGAGGCTCAGCGCTCCGCTCGCGACCCTGAGGCCACCGATGACGGCGATGATGACGTAGTTCAGGTTTCCGATGAACATCGCGATCGGCATGATCAGGCCCGATAGGAACTGAGCCCCGAAACTCGCCTCGTACAGTTCCTGGTTCTCGACCTCGAACGCCTCCTGTACCTCGTTTTGGCGACCGAACACCTTGACGAGGGCATGGCCGGTGAAGGCCTCCTCAACCTGGGCGTTGAGGTTGCCGGTTCGGCGCCACTGGGCAACAAACTTGGTTTGTGACTTCCGCATGACGAGGAACGCGACGAGCATCGTCAGAGGGATGGTGATCAGGGCGATCAGAGCGAGGCTCCACGAGATCGAGATCATCATTGCAAATACGAACACGATCGTGAGCAACGAATTGAGGAGCTGGCTCATCGTCTGTTGAAGGCTTTGGGAGACGTTGTCGATGTCGTTCGTGACC
>CBETWC010000484.1:0-1652 GCA_965539925.1 uncultured bacterium | reverse complement strand
GCTGATCGTGACGCTCGCTTCGAGTGTCTGGAGGATGCCGCCTTCTTCGAGAACACCGTGGGGCTCACCGAGGAATTCAAGGGAAACCTCTGCTTCGATCTCAGTGTCGAGAGACACCTTGATGAAGTCGAGGTGATTGATCTCGCCACGAACGGGGTGGCGATAGACCTCACGGGCAACGGTGAGGACGGTCTTGTCATCAATCTCAATCTCGATGATCGCGTTGAGACCCGCCTCCGTGTGAAGGACGGCGTACAGCTCACGTTCTGACACGTGGACGGCGATCGCGTCGATGTCGGATCCATAGACGACACCAGGGACCCGGCCCTCGCGGCGCAGCCGCTTGGACGCACGGCTTCCCGCTGTTTCGCGCTTGGTAGCGCGCAGGGTTTCCTGCTGCATGTGGAATTCTCCTCGAAAATCGGCTGAGGTCTGGAGCGGAAGTGTACGCAAATCCGGGAGGAAGTAGCAAGAGAACGGAAGTCAGGCGTCAGGCGTCAGGCGTCAGGGAAGAAGGGAGAGCCTGATTGTCCGGGTTGGGTTGTCCTTGTTGGTGTCGATGAGGACGATGGACTGCCACGTTCCGAGGGCGAGGCGGCCTTCGATGACGGGGACGACGACCGAAGGAGAGATCCATCCGGGGAGCACGTGATCGGCGCCATGGCCGGGGGATCCGTGTCGATGGCGGTACAAGGAATCGTCCGAGGGGAGCAATCGCTCGATCGAATCGAGAAGATCGGCATCGGATCCTGCTCCCGTTTCCAACACCGCGATCCCTGCCGTGGCATGCGGCACGAACACGTTCAGCAGTCCATCGCCCTGGTCGGCAACGAACGATGCGGCCTCCTGCGTGATGTCGATGGCAGCCCTGACGTGGCCCGTATGCACCGTGATTGTCGTGGTCTTCATGCAATCCCCTCTGTCCGGGATCTGATCTCAGGCGGCTGCAGGGCCCTCGCTCTTCGATACGGCAGGATCTCTATGATCTCGCCAGTCTTCAAGCGATCCTGGACATTCTTCCAGAAGATGATGTCGAAGAGGTCTGCGTGGCGCTCGTCGAATACGGCGCGCAATTGGGGATTCAGACCCAGGAACCGGGGCAACTCCTCGGGGAACACATCGTTGGGGCCGACACCGAACGAAGGGGTCGCGGATAGCCCGAACGGGTCATCGTCGTCGGGGAAACGCCTGAAATGCAGGTCGGTGATATCAGATATCTCGTCGTAGTCGTAGAAGACGATCCTGCCGCGCGAGGTGACCCCGAAATTCTTGAGCAGCATGTCGCCGGGGAAGATGTTCGTCGCCGCGAGATTCTTGATGGCCGTTCCGTATCCGACAATTGCTCGCGCTGCGGCCTCTTCTTCCGCATCCTTGAGGAAGATGTCCAGTGGAATGACGCGGCGTTCGACATAGACGTTCTTGATCGACACGTAGCCATCCGTGACGGAGACAGTACGAGCGGCATCTGTTGTCAGTTCTTCGAGGAGTTCGGGATCGAACCGAACCTTCGGCAGACGCAGGTCGAGAAACCGTTGGGCCTCGACAAGACGCCCCGCTCGGTCGTGGCGTGCCACCTGCCGGTACTTCAATTCGACGGCGTGAGGCGTCACGTCCTTCTGCGGCGGGAAGTGGTCACGGATCACCTTGAAGAC
>CBETWC010000483.1:0-1655 GCA_965539925.1 uncultured bacterium | reverse complement strand
GAACACGATCTTGCCTTGACCTCGTCTGAGCCTCGGTTTGGCGAGCTCGCGCGACAGGATGAACGGTGCGCTGAGGTTCACTTCAAGGACATGGTCCCAGTCCTCGTCGCTGTGTTCGACGGCTGGTATCCGACGGATTGTCCCTGCGTTGTTGATGAGGATATCGACGGTGTGATTCGTTGACGCGAGCCACTCCACGAGATCGTACGTCTTTGACCTCTGGGAGAAGTCGCATGCTTGGCCGGCGAAGGTGCGGCCGGTTTCTTCGACGAGTTGTTGAACCTGTGAACCTTCGGACTCCTGTGTGGCAGAGACACCGATGATGTCCGCTCCGGCCTCTGCGAGGCCGACAGCGATACCCATTCCGAGGCCACGCTTGGCGCCGGTGACGAGTGCGGTTTTGCCGGTGAGGTCGAATGGGCTGTTCATAGCGTGCTCCTAGGTAGTGGACAGATAGCTTGCGAGCATGGTGAGGTCTTCGACAAGGGAGGCCTCGAGAGCGGGTGTGAGCCGATCTTTGAAGAGCGTGGTGCTCACGGCGTAGGCACCTTGGCCGGTTTTGCCGGGGACTGCTGCGGCGAGGCACATGACGTTGGCGGCTGCTTCTTCGTCGTCAATCGCGTAACCACGAGTTCGCGTGGCTTCGAGATCGTCCCAAAGCGCTTGCGGGGTTGCGTGGGATCGAGGCGTGAGCTGAGGGAGCGGTTCGTCCCCCAAGACCGCGTCGAAATGATCTCGCCGCAGGGCGCTCAACATCGCTTTGCCGAGTGCTGTGCTTGACGCTGGCAGCCGCTTTCCCACGATTGAGGTGAGACTTATCGGTTGGCTTCCGTCGTGGCGGGCGAGATATACGACATCAGCCCTGTCGAGCATCGCGAGTTGAACGGTCTCGTGTGATGCCGTGGCGAGAGTGGGTACGAATTCGCGGAACCTTTGTACGGGATCCTCATGTCTGAGGAATGCTGAGGCGAGGTCAACCAACGTGGGTCCCAGGTAGTATCCGCCCTTCACTCGTCGCACGAGTCCGGTCTCAACCAGGGCCGCAAGGATGTTGATGGTTGATGATTTCGGGAGTTCGAGTCCTCGCGCCAGTTCGCTCATGGTTGCAGGGTCACCGGCTGTTGCGGCGATGGCCTGAAGAACTCTGGCGGCACGCATGACTGCCGGTGCGGGCGTGCCGGGAGTCGCATCGGTCACAGCTGATTGTGGGGTGTGACGAGCAGCTTGACGATGTCCTCTCCGCTTGCGAGCCGCTCGATGGCTGCAGGTGCTTCTTCGAGTGGCATCACGTCGGTGATCAGCGCGTCGGCTGGTATCACGCCCTCTGCCAGGAGGGAGACCGCTTCGTTGAAGTCGTCCCTTTCATACACACGGGCGCCCACGACCTCCAGTTCCTTCCAGAACATCTGGAAGAGGTCGAACGGAGGTGGTGTCGCGTGGATTGCCACGATGACCCCTCTACCGCGTACGGCGAGTACGTCGGTGAGAGCGGTGACGCCGTCAACGGATCCAGAAACCTCAAAGGCAACGTCGGCGCCCTTGCCGTTGGTCCACTCGTTCACGGCTGCTCCCAGATCCTCTGCTGTCGGATTGGTAACAGGGAATCCGAGTTCCTTGGCCAGCTGCACGCGGAACGGGGACACCTCGGAAATGAG
>CBETWC010000482.1:0-1655 GCA_965539925.1 uncultured bacterium | reverse complement strand
TGATCCCGAAGTCGGTGCCGTTGCGAGCCATCACCGTGACGAGACTCGAGGCCGGGACGCCTGATGCGGCATCCGAGCCGAGCTTGCCCGCGGCCATTACCAGATTCAGCATGAAGTGGTCATTGCCGTCGATGAACTTGAACACCTCGGCACGCTGTTCGACCGGCGCATCGGCGCCATCGACGAGCGCCCCGCCGATCTCACGCAGGAACAGCGACGTCACGGCTCGGTTTCGGTTGTGACCGTCGTCTCCCATCTGTAGCGCCTGGGCGATCAGCGACTGAAGGTCGATCGGTCCTCGGCTCTTGAGGACGGCGCTCAGCACCGGTCCCAAGACTTCGTCCATCCAGTGGAGTCGATCGATCGCTTCGGGGCCGTACGCTCCGTAGCGCAGCACCTTGCCGAGTCCCTCGTTCAGCGTCGAGTACGACACCCCGTCGCCCGCTGCGTCGGTAACCACGGCCACCGGCATCGAAGGCGACGTCACGCCAGCCATTGGACCGACTGCTCCGTGGTGGTGACAAGGAGACAGCTCGATATCCCCCCGGGCGGCGCTGGCGGCCGCATCGTCGGGGTTCTCTGCGAGTCCTTCGTACAGCATTGCACCGATGATCGCTCCACGCATCGGACCGCTGGCCCGTTCCCATTCGAGCGGCGGACCTGCATGCAGGAACGTCCGATCCGTCATGCCGGGAAACACATCCCTGGCAATCTTGACGTCTTCGAGTTGCGGGCGCACGGCCAGCATCCGACTGATCGCAATTGCGTTCGCGTCCCGCATCCGGTCATCGGAGAAGAGCACCGCAAGTGCCGATTCGGTCCCCTCATGAGGCGGACGCCAATCGGCGCGTTCCACGACGGAGCCCTGCTGTTCGATCGAGGCAGCGAGCATGTCCGTGCCGGCAGTGGCCACGACCGGCTCGGTATCGAGAAGCTGGTTGAGATCGCTCATGATGAAATCCTTGTCGTTGCGAGCCGTGCCGCTTCGATTGCGGCTGCAGCGTTGGAGAGGTACACAGACGCGCCTGCTTCGTTGAGCGCAGAAGCCTGGGCGTCGCGGCCCTGTGGATCACCGGTCGTTCCACACAGCGACACGACGACCGCCGCCCCTGCACGGACCACCCGCTCCACTATGGGTGCGAGCTCTGCGGCCGGATTGGCATTTGCCCCGTATCCGAGAACAACGTCCATGAGTACGACGCCGACCGACTCATCCTGGCCCGCCGCAGCGAGCCGCTCCACACGAACGGTCTGATCGATCATCGGATGTGCCCGACCCTGTGTGTACTCGTCATCGCCGTAGTCGATGAAGGTGTGACCATCATCCTCTTCACTCGTTCCGATCTCGCCAAGGAGCGGCATGGCCACGTGACGTGCCTCGGAACGCAGCGTCCCACCTGAGAAGAGTCCACGCACCGTGCCGGGGCGATGATCTCGACTGGCCGCCTCCCACGATCCGTATGTCGGCCGTGGCAGCCCGAGCACGTCGAGTACCTCTCCTGCCCCCTCCTCGAGGGTCGTCTCCCCCATGAAGGCGACCACGACAGGAGTGGCACACTCGGCAGCCATGCGACGGACCTTGTCGGCGACCGCCGCGGCCGGTGGCTTCGAGATGACAACGATCAACTCGGTCTCGGGATCGGCGTCGAGTGCTT
>CBETWC010000481.1:0-1667 GCA_965539925.1 uncultured bacterium | reverse complement strand
GGTTCTGAGGGATGACGGATGGGTCCGAGTGCCGCACTTGGCTAGCGATTCTCGGCACCGGGAGCGGCGATGACTGGCAATTGGGCATGGGGATCCTGTCGAGCGCATCATGAGCATCGATGTGGGAAGCGACGGGTCGACCGGTCTACGTCGGCCGCCTGGCGATGTGATGACGTGCGAGAAGGAGCAGGTTCGCGGACACGATCGATCCCCACACGTAGGTCTTGAAGGAGTCGAGTCCGCTCCAGGCGCAACGCGTCAATCCGAAGCATCGCTTGAGGAAGGAAATACAACCCTCGATGCCGGCGCGAAAGTCTCGCAGCCGTTTGTAGATCCACGAGCTCCGTGCCATGGCGGTAAGCGGGAGGCCACAACGTTTGGAGAACACGACGTCGGTGACGCCCTGGTCCTTGATCGCCTGAACGTTGTCTTGGGAGGCGAACGCGCCGTCAAACGCCACCTGCTTCGGGGCTTTCTCATACCGCGCCCGGTGGCGGGTCACCATCTCGGTCGACAACGTCACGTCGGCAGGATTTCCGTTGAGGATCATGCAGTCGAGCACGAGCCCCGAGGCGCCGGTGCTGAGGCAGATCTTGTGTCCGTACTCGGGGCCCCTGCGACCCTTCACGAGGAGGTCGGTGTGGGGCTCGAAGATCGACAGCACCTTCTCGCTGGCCGGCACCGACTTCTCCTCGAACACGCGGCGACGTGTTTGCGAGAGGACACCCTCGCCGAGTTCGATCACACCACGCAGCTTCCGGGCGAACTTCTCGAAGGCCAATCCGTCAGGACTGCCCGTTTCCCTGATTCTTTCCAGCTTTCTGGCCATGTTCTTTCCGGCCGACAGCGTCTCTTCAGTCACCTTGACGAGGTCTCGATACAGGGGTACGCGTTGCGCGTGACGCTTTGCATTCCGGATGTCGTGCCTGCGCCGATTGGCGCGAAGCCGATGATCAACGAACGGAATGTCCACCCGATCCGCCATCCGTGCCATCATCCGAGTCACGACGCGCACTACATCCCACAGCAGCGTCGAGTCGCTGGGGGGATGGATGTGGGTCTCGACCGTCGTGCAGTCGACACGAACCTTCGTGCCCTTTTCGATCTTCGTCGAAGACGCATGCACCACAATCGCCTGGTTGAGTGTCTCCAGGGTCGCCGAGCGCAACCGCTTGATGTTCGATTGCAACGCCGATCGACTTGGCACTCGGTGGGTCGCACCGAACCGGCAGAACGCTCGGTAGCACGTCGAGTCCGCCAGGTGAAAGGCAAGCTCGCTGTAGCTGAAGCCGTTCAGCTGCTTGATGACAAATGCCCGAAGGACCTGTTCCGCCGTGATCGCCGGCCGGCCCACCTGTGTGCGGGTCCCCCGAGCCAGATCCTCGTGGACCGCATCCAGAACACCGTCAGGAACGGCATCGAGGAGGTCGCTCATGGCAGAGAGCTCCCTGCCGTGCGGATGTGCAATGAACGGTTGCGCGAGCGGCAGCGGTTGGTTGAGAATACGTCTCATGGGAGTCGGCCTTTCCATTCTCGTGTTGGTTTGTGTTGTTCACACTTCTGCAATACCAAAACGAGAGAGGGTGAGTCGACTCCTTTTTGCTGTTTAGACCCTGAAATCAAGGCTCTGGTGGGTTTCAGGACGCGAACTAATTAGTATTGTAGAA
>CBETWC010000480.1:0-1668 GCA_965539925.1 uncultured bacterium | reverse complement strand
GTGGCCGTTGGTGGCTCGATGCCAACGGGAGTGGCGAGATGGATGAAGGTGACCTCTTCTTCGTCTGCCCCCTCCTCGGACCCGGCTACTAGACCACGCTCACCACGAATCTGTCGCAGGGGTGGCTTCCGAGCCACCCCTGCTGCGCGTTCCACGACTCCGAGGCTCTCGTGGTCTGCATCGATGCTCGAGCTGGCGTACGATGCGGCGATGCGTATCGCTGCAGCCCAAACGGCACCTGTATGGGGAGACCCGGAAGCAACGTCGACAGTCGTCACCGACTGGATCAGGCGGGCAGCCGATGCAGATGTGCAACTCGTAGCGTTCGGCGAGACGTTCATGTCCGGGTATCCGTTCTGGATCTCGCTCACCGATGGCGCCAGGTTCAATGCAGCAGACCAGAAAGAGGCTTACGCCTACTATCTGGCAGGTGCAGTGAGTCTTGACGGCCCCGAAGTCACGGCGATCGCCGACACGGTTCGAGAAACAGGCGTCTTCACCTATCTCGGCGTCACTGAGCGGTCCGACAGCGGCGGGACCGTGTACGCCACGCTCATCGCGATCGATCCGGTCGATGGCATCGTGTCTGCCCACCGCAAGCTCATGCCCACCTACGAGGAACGTATGGCATGGGGTATTGGAGACGGGCACGGTCTCCGCACCCATCGGTGCGGCGACTTCACGGTGTCGGGACTCAACTGCTGGGAGAACTGGGTCCCAGCGGTTCGGCACACGCTCTATGCCCAAGGGACGACACTGCACATCGCGAGTTGGCCTGGCGCGGTACGCAATACGATCGACATCACACGCTTCGTCGCCATGGAGGGCCGCTGCTATGTCCTGTCCGCCGGCAGTCTCCTGCGGCCAGACGACATTCCGAAGTCCTTCCCCCTCCGCGATCAGGCACTGGCACATGGCGATCTCGGATACAACGGCGGATCAGCGATCGCTGCACCAGATGGAACATGGATCGTTGAGCCCGTTGACGGAGACGAGCGGCTCGTGATCGCAGATATCGATCCCTCAGTGGTCAGCGGAGAACGACAGAACTTCGATCCAGCTGGCCACTACTTCCGCGCCGACGTCATACACATCGAAGTCGACCGAACGCGCCTCGACCCTGTCCTCTTCACCGAGGACTGACTGCAGCCACGATCCTCTGGTCGATGGAGCGCCCGCTCTGTTGTCCTCCCTTCAGGGAGGACAATCTCTTACGCCCTTCCGAGGACCAGGGCGAGGAGGGCCATTCGGACATACATGCCGTACTCCATCTGGCGGAAATAGGCGGCCCTGGGATCGGAGTCGAACTCCACCGCGATCTCGCCGACACGAGGCAGCGGATGCATCACGATCATGTCGTCCTTGGCGCCCTGCATGATTTCAGACCCGATCACGTACGAGTCCTTCACGTTGTCGTAGTCGGCGGGGTCCTCGAACCGTTCCTTCTGGATGCGTGTGACATAGAGGACGTCGGTGTCTGCGAGCACCGATTCGAGATCGGTCGTCTCGGTCTGCTCGGTGCCATCGGCGTTGATCTCATCGACGATCTCACTCGGCATGCGGAGGATCTCCGGCGACACGTAGTTGATCTTGACGTCATACATCGTGAGCAGACGAGCCAGCGAGTGCACGGTGCGCCCGTACTTGAGGTCACCCAACATCGTGACG
>CBETWC010000479.1:0-1669 GCA_965539925.1 uncultured bacterium | reverse complement strand
CGTTCCATCCGTCTCGGTCCTGGTGACCGTTCCCTGCATCATGACGCTCTTGTAGGGCTCGTCTGGTGGTGAGAAAGAGAGCGCGACGCGTGGATCGTTGGCGATATTGCGTGGCTTGATCCTGCCCGCCGCCGTGGAGAACAAGACGGTGCTGTCCCGTCGGGTTATCCAAACAACCGAAACCTGTGGCGATCCATCAGGGTTCACGGTGGCAAGGTGTGCATACACCTTCTCGTCGAGCGCAGCTTTGATGTCTTCGGGTAGATCCATGAGAGGAACGTAGTACGACTGACGATTGACGACATCCGGTTCGGCGGTACATTGACCCCATGATCGATGTTGACAAGCTTCGGGCTGAGACGCCCGGCACGAGGAACGTGGTCCACCTAAACAATGCTGGTGCCTCGCTGATGCCCCAGCCGGTGGTCGATGTCATCCACCGGTACCTGGACCACGAGATCCAATATGGCGGTTATGAGGCCCATCGTGCCTTCACGAATGAGATCGACAGCATCTACGGCACTCTTGCCGAACTGATCAACGCCGAATCCTCAGAGATCGCGATCAGCGACTCCGCGACGAGAGCCTGGGACATGGCGTTCTACTCCCTGCCACTTGGGGAAGGCGATCGCATCCTCACGACAACCACGGAGTACGCGTCGAATTGGGCGGCCTACCTCCAGCTCAGGGATAGGAAGGGGATCACTGTCGACGTCGTGCCGAACACGGCGACAGGAGAGATCGATGTGGCCGCGCTCGGATCGATGATCGACGGATCCGTGAAGCTCATCACCTTGAATCACGTGCCGACGAACAGCGGGGTTGTCAATCCGGCAGCCGAAGTTGGCAAGGTCGCCCGCGAGCACGGGATTCCTTACTTGCTGGATGCGTGCCAATCCGTGGGTCAGCTACCGATCGATGTCAACGAGATCGGTTGCGACATGTTGACAGCGACTTCGCGCAAGTTCCTCAGAGGGCCGAGGGGTGAAGGCTTCCTGTACGTCCGGTCAGGATTCTTGAATCAGCTGGATCCGGTCTTTGTCGACAACCATTCAGCGCCTGTCGTGCTGCCTGACAGGTACGAGCTGCGCAACGACGCTGGCCGCTTCGAGACCTGGGAGAAGAATTACGCGAACGTGCTCGGACTGGGTACGGCAGCCGGGTACGCCATGGGCATCGGTATCGAAGCAATCTGGGAGAGGATCCAGATGCTTGGTGCGACTGCTCGTCAGATACTTGATGACATCGACGGTATCTCGGTTCGAGATCTCGGGGCAGTCAAGAGCGGCATCGTCACGTTCGAGGTCGAGGGTCGCCAGGTTCTCGAAGTCCGTGAACTCCTATCGGAGCGATCGATCAATGTGTCGACGTCCACTCCGCTGTCGGCTCCCGTCGACATGCACGAACGCGGCATCGAAGGACTCGTGAGAGCATCGTTCCATGCCTTCAACACGGAGGAAGAGATCGAGGAGCTTGTCGGAGCGATGAGGGTGATCGCGTAGGAGCAAGAGTCAAGAGTCAAGAGTCAAGATGGCGCCGTCTTGGTTCTTGCAGGGAGCGAAGCGACCGGTCTTGATTCTGTCAGCGAGGCGTCAGCCGAGCGGTCTATTCCGTTGGGAAGGGGGTGCCCGCGAGGAAGGCGTCGATCACTGCTTGGGTTGCGTCGGTT
>CBETWC010000478.1:0-1676 GCA_965539925.1 uncultured bacterium | reverse complement strand
CCTGCTTGAGCCGCTCGAGAAGAAGCTCGCTGACAAGGACGGCATCGGATCGTCGATGGCCGCAAAGGTGATGGGCGCCGAACTTGGCGCAGTTCTCGGGTTCATGTCCAAGCGGGTTCTCGGCCAATACGAACTCGTGCTTCCGACGGGCGATGACGACAAGGGCGACACCGTCCTGTTCGTCGGGGCCAACATCATGGCAATGGAGCGGCAGTTCGAATTCAGGCCCTCCTCGTTCCGATTCTGGGTGGCACTCCACGAGAGCGCCCATCGCGCCCAGTTCACAGGCGTTCCGTGGCTGCGGGACTACTTCATCTCCCTGGTTGAACGGCTCGTCGATTCGTCGAAGCCGGAGAAGAGGAGGCTAACCCGGATCGCAACCGAACTGAGATCCGCAGTCGAAAGCGGGACAGATCCCATCGGTGACTCAGGTCTCGTGGGACTCCTCGCCTCGCCGGACCAGCGCGAGGTACTCGACGACGTACAGGCGCTGATGTCCCTGCTTGAGGGGCACGGCCATGTCGTCATGGACCGGCTCGGCGAGCGAGAGATCACCGACGTACAGCGCATGTCGAACGTCCTCAAGGCCCGGCGCAAGGATCCGAAGTCCGCGGCATTCATGAAGCTCATCGGCATAGAGATGAAGATGAAGCAGTACGACGCGGGAGCAGCCTTCATCAAGCAGGTCGAGAGCGAAGCATCATGGGACGCGCTCTCGATGGCCTGGGAGTCACCAGATGCGCTGCCGACACTCGAGGAGATCGATGATGCATCCCTGTGGCTCGACCGGATGGCAGGGTGAGCGACCCCGTCCTCGAAGCGGTGCAAGCAGCTGTGCAAGATGACGACTGCGTCGTTGCACTCGGTGGCGGGGCCGACTCGGCGGTACTGCTGTGGGCCGCCGTTGAGACGCTCGGCCCGCGTCGGGTGAAAGCCGTCTTCGTGCATCACGGTCTTGAGGGATCCGACATGCTGCGCACCTCGGCCCTTGCCGTGTCTCAAGCCGTCGGCGTCGCGTGTGAAGTCATCGATCGTCCGATCAGCGACGGTGGCAATCTTGAGGCGCGAGCACGCACTGCACGCTACGAAGCCATCGAAGCAGTGATCCCGCGAGGTTCGGTCGGTCTCACCGGGCACAGTGCAGATGACCAGGCAGAGACTGTGCTCATGCGGCTCCTGCGGGGATCGGGTACCGGAGCGATCAGCGGCATCCCTGCCAGTCGGGGTGTGTGGCGGAGGCCACTCCTCAGCATCTCCAGGGCATCGCTTCGCTCGATGGCCGAGGATCTCGGGCTGCCGTTCGCAGACGATCCCGCAAACACAGACGAGCGTTTCATGCGAGCGAGGATCAGGCATGCCGTGATGCCCGTCATCGAATCCCAATGTGGGCCGGACGCGAAAGCTCTCATTCGCAGGTCATCGACCCTCCTCGCGGCCGACGACTCCGTGCTCGAAGCCGGAGCTGCCTCGGTACCGCTCGTACCCACGGCTGGCGGAGTGTCGATTCCGACGGGTCCGCTGGTGTCCTCGTCGAGCCCGATCGCGTCGCGTGTCGTGAGGCGGTCGCTGCGAACCATGCTTGACGGGTATCCGGGGAGCGCCGCAGATGTCGAAGCCGTCCTCTCGGTGGCTCGAGGCGGTGACCCGAGGACGATCTCTGATGCGCTCCAGGTCGT
>CBETWC010000477.1:0-1676 GCA_965539925.1 uncultured bacterium | reverse complement strand
AGCGGCGCTCCTTACATCGTATCCCTGTCAGGCGCGACCGTCCATATGCACAACGAGAAGGGGCCCGTCCTGGTGGACAGGCCCCTTCCGGAGTCTTTTGTCTTTTGTCTCTTGTCTTCAGACAGTCGCGTCAGCTGTTTCCTGCTCGGCGATCTCCTTGCGTACGGCGTCGGGGGAGCGGAGGGCTGATGGACACACTTGGTTCCCAGGTGTCAGCAGCGCTGTTCACCGATCAGGAGAAGGCCAATGAAGCAGGGGCGACTGGGTGAAGCGGACACCGACCTTTGGAACGGCTTCAGATTCCGTTAGCCCTCGATTAACCGAAGGCATGACACTCTGGTTCTGCTCGAAGCGAGGAGGCCAGGCATGCTGGCGAAGGCCGTCACCGAGAGCACAACTTGTGGGGGACTACCTCGGAGCGGGGCCTGAGAATGGCTCGTACCGCTCTGGAGGAGAGATCCTCGAATCGCCTTCGAGACGTTCCGATCCCGTCGCGGAACCGGCGCGGCCTGACGGTGATGCCCGCCTTGGCTGCGGTTGCGTGGACGGAGGCGAAGCGGCTTTGGAGCGGTCGAGAGTTGCTCGGGGCAACTGAACGGCGAGAAGTCATCGACCGGCTGTTCCCCCGTGGGATGCCGCGCCGGCAGTTCTTTGCCCGTTTCTTGTCGCTCATGATGCTGTCCACAGCGATTGCTGTCTTCGGGATTCTCGGAGATTCCACAGCGGTGGTCATTGGGGCGATGCTCGTCGCCCCTCTCATGGTCCCCGTCCTTGGCGGAGCAGCTGCCATCGTCATGGGTTGGCCGCGACGAATCGTGAGTCGGTCGTTGCTCGTTGCCGGAGGTTCCGTTCTTGCGGTACTGCTTGCTGCCGTCATCTCGCTCATCATTCCTGGAAGGACCACTCACCTCCCAGCCGAGCTCATGGCTCGCACATCTCCGAACGTGCTCGATTTCGGGATCGCTCTCGCCGCCGGTTCAGCGGGTGCCTATGGGCAGGTGAGGCGTCACGCCGCCGAGGCACTCACCGGCGTCGCGGTTGCGGTTGCCCTTGTTCCTCCGCTGGCTGTCGTGGGAATCACGCTTCAGCTCATGGAGTGGCAGCTTGCCTTCGGTGCAGCACTGCTGTTCCTTGCCAATGTTGTCGGCATCGTCATCGCCGCGTCTGCGACATTCCTTGCCGCCGGGTTCGTGCCGGGAAGAAACCCGCTGAAGGGCCACACCCAGATACTTCGAGGTGTGGCTTGGGCAGCGGTTGCAGCGATCATCGTTGTGCTCCCCATGCAGTTTGGCAGGGGCGCTGTTCTACCGGTGTCCGACCCGACGGAGGAAGTAGCTGCGGTGGTTGACGACTATGTATCCGAGCGAGGGTCCACAGCTGAGGTCGTGGGTGTTGAGGTCGAGGTCGGTGACGACAGCATCAGCGTCGACGTGGTCGTGGCAAGTTCGCTTGCCATTCCGCTCGCTGATCCACTGGCACGACGTCTTGCCGAACATCTGTCATCACCAGTGCACCTGCGCTTGCTCGTGGTCTCGACAGAAACCAGACGAGCCACGGTCGTGCCCTAGTCCTCGGAGTTCCAATGCCGCAGGAGTCCTGGGCCGAACGAGTGGTTCGGCCCATTCCATCGACATAAGCGAAGGACCCCGATGGTCATCGGGGTCCTTCTGTCATCT
>CBETWC010000476.1:0-1676 GCA_965539925.1 uncultured bacterium | reverse complement strand
TGGTTGTCGATGAGCTGAAGCTCGGGGACAACGACCAGCTTGCAGCGATCACCACCCACCTTGTCGGTGCAGGAATGCTCGTGATCCTCACCGATACTGAAGGGCTGTACACCGACGACCCAAGGCTGACTTCCGACGCTCGGTTGCTGTCGGCCGTTGAGCACACGGATGAGGTCCTCGACCGGATTCGGAGGGCGACCGGTACCGGTGCTCTCGGTTCGGGCGGAGTCGCCACCAAGGTCGCCGCAGCACGCATGGCTGCGTTCTCTGGTATCCCGACCGTGGTCGCAAGCGCTCGCCTCCCTGAGGTTGTGTCGAATGCCGCCGCCGGTCTCGATGTCGGGACGTGGATTGATCCTCGTTCGGATGCGCTGTCTGCGCGCAAGCTCTGGATCGCCTTCGGACTCCCGGCTGTCGGTTCGATCACGGTGGACGATGGGGCTGTCCACGCGATCCACCGGACGGGCGGCTCTCTCCTCGCTGTGGGACTTGCTGGCGTGAAAGGTGAGTTCTCACGTGGAGACGCTGTCGAGGTCCTGGACGTGTCAGGGTCTCTGGTTGCCAAGGGCATCAGTCGATTCGGCTCGGCCGAACTCATCGACAGTGCAGGCCACCACAGCGACACAATCGGTGGCGAAGTGATTCATAGAGATGATCTAGTGGTCTTGCGGTAGAAAGTAGAAGGTAGAACGTAGAGAGCAAGAAGTGCCTCCTCTCGTCCTCGTTCTTGATTCTGGCCTTTTGCGTTCTACCTTCTACCTTCTACCCTCGACTCTTCTACTCTTCCCCTATGCCCGACGCTTGGAACTCTCCCGCCGATGTGCGAGCAGCGCTTGAAGGCGCTGGCTATCTCGCTGACGATCGGATCGCCCAGGTTGTGTTCCTGGCGGCGAAACTCGACAAGCCGATTCTTGCAGAGGGTCCTGCTGGTGTTGGTAAGACGGCCCTTGCGCTTGCGCTTTCTGAGGCCACGGGTCGCAGACTCATCCGTCTTCAATGCTACGAGGGACTCGATGAAGCGAAGGCTCTCTACGAATGGGACTACCACAAGCAGCTTCTCCGCCTCCAGTCAGACGAAGGAGCACGGTGGGATGATCTCGAGGGCGACATCTTCTCTGAATCGTTCCTCCTTGAGCGCCCACTCCTGACTGCCATCAGATCAGAGGAACCGGTTGTCCTGCTGATCGACGAGGCCGATCGAGTCGAGGTCGAGACCGAAGCACTCCTGCTTGAGGTGCTGGATGCGTTTCAGGTGACGATCCCCGAACTCGGCACCATTGAGGCGGTGACTCGTCCGCTCGTCGTGCTCACTTCCAACAACACGAGGGAACTCTCCGAGGCCCTCAAGCGGCGCTGTCTGTATCTGCACGTTCCCTACCCGTCGATAGAGAGGGAGCAGGCGATACTCCGCCAGCGGGTGCCAGACCTCCCGGAGCAGTTCGCGGAGAAGATCGCGAGGACCGTTGCCTCGATCCGTCAGATACCGACTCGCAAGGCACCGTCCGTTTCCGAGAGCATTGATTGGGCGCGCACCCTGCTGGCGCTCGGTATCGAGGAACTCAGCGACGAGGCCACGGCTTCGACGTTGAACGTGCTGTTGAAGTATCAGACCGACATCGAGCGGACGGCCAAGGAGCTGTCTCTCGACATTGATGCAGGGGTGCAACCAGAGTGAT
>CBETWC010000475.1:0-1683 GCA_965539925.1 uncultured bacterium | reverse complement strand
CGTTGTCTCAAGGAGGGAGCGAAGATGTCACGCCATGACAAGCTCGAGTTGCCGACGGATACGGTTGGAGCCCCGATGTCGTTCCCGATTGTCGATAGCCACGTTCACTTCTGGGATCAGGGCATGTTCGACTACTCATGGCTCGATGGATTCGACGCGCTGGCCGGTCCATTCCTTCCCGATCAGCTTCCTGCGGTGGTGGCGGGGACATCTGTCGAAAACCTTGTCTTCGTTCAGGCAGATTGCACCCCGGGGCAGGCAATCGCGGAGGTTTCCTGGGTGACCGGCCTCCGCGACCTGGACTCCCGAATCTCTGGCATTGTTGCGTCTGCTCCTCTGGATGAAGCCACCGTACGGCCGATACTCGACGAATACTCGACGAATCCTCTCGTCAAGGGTGTTCGGAGGAACATCCAGGGCGAAGCGCCCGGCTTCTCCAAGCTTCTGATTCGAGGCGTCCAGGCTCTGGCAGAGCGGAATCTCTCGTTCGACATCTGCGTGTTCTGGCACCAGTTGCGTGAAGTGATCGATCTTGTGGACGCGGCACCGGATGTGCGTTTTGTTCTTGACCATCTGGGGAAGCCACCGATCCGTTCGGGTGAGTTCCAGCCGTGGGCCAACGACCTGTCTGATCTGGCGAAGCGTCCGAATGTGTCGGCGAAGCTCTCCGGGATCGTGACTGAAGCAGATTTGACCTCATGGCAAGCCAGTGATCTTCGGCCCTATGTGCAGCATGCCATTGAGGCATTCGGAACCCAAAGGTTGATGTTTGGCAGCGACTGGCCAGTCGCGACGCTCGCGACGACCTATGACGACTGGCTCACAACGGCCAGATACCTTGCTGCATTGGATGATGCAGAGGAAGTCGCTGTCTTTCGCTCAAATGCTCTCGATTTCTATCGGCTGGTCGACGGGGAGATGTGATGAAGTATGTGAATCTTGGAACGACCGATCTTCAGGTCTCTCATATCGGGTTCGGCTGTGCCGGCCTCGGCAACGAATACGGAGATATGTCTGATGAGAATGCCACGCGTGCTGTTTCGTACGCGATTGAGCGGGGCGTCAGCTATTTTGACACGTCGGCCTACTACGGCCGAGGTCTGTCCGAGGAACGCGTGGGTCGGGCATTGGAGGGTCGTCGAAGCGAGGTCGTGCTCGCGACCAAGGGTGGCCGGTTCGATGCGCCCCTCGAGACCGGATTCGATTTCAGTTACGATGGAATCATCGGGATGTGTGAAGCGAGCCTCACACGGTTGCGGACCGACTACATCGATATCTATCAACTTCACGATATTGAGTTCGGCGACAAGACGGAGGTGTTCGAAGACGCTGTTCGCGCCCTCATGGATCTCAAAACGGCCGGTAAGGTTCGGTGCATCGGAGTGACCGGATATCCACTCCCTCTTCTCATAGCTGCGGTCGAGGCCTTCGATCTTGACTCGGTCCTTTCGTATTGTCGGTACAACCTGATGGATCGTTCAGCTCAACGCGAGCTCATCCCGGTCGCGCAGCGTCGAGGAACGGCCGTGATCAATGCCAGCATTCTTCATATGGGCATGTTGAGTGATCGTGGACCGCAGGACTGGCACCCTGCACAAGATCAGCTCAAGGATGCGGCTCGAAGGGCTGTTGCCTACTGCACCGAGATCGGCATCTCAGTTTCCGATCTGGCCACTCAGTTTG
>CBETWC010000474.1:0-1684 GCA_965539925.1 uncultured bacterium | reverse complement strand
CGGCTCACGACGCGGGAATGACCGGGTCATGACCCGTGGGACATTCGCCAACATCAGGGTTCGCAACCAGCTTGCCCCTGGCACCGAGGGCGGATGGACCACAGACTTCACCGACGGCGAGGTGCGCAGCGTCTACGAGGCCAGTCTCAACTACAAGGAGGCAGGCACTCCTCTCGTTGTGCTCGGCGGCGTCGACTACGGCATGGGCTCATCGCGAGACTGGGCTGCCAAGGGAACGTTCCTGCTCGGCGTCAAGGCCGTGATCGCCAAGAGCTACGAGCGGATTCACCGATCGAACCTCGTGATGATGGGTGTACTACCCCTCGAATTCCCGGGCGGTCAGGACGCAGACAGTCTCGGCCTTGACGGAACGGAGTCCTTCGACATTGCGGTGGACGACACATTGACTCCAGGTCACGGCATCGAAGTCACAGCCACCAAGGCTGATGGCACCTCGGTCTCGTTCACGGCAAAGGCACGCGTTGACACCCCGATCGAGGTCGACTACCTCCGCCACGGTGGCATCCTGCACATGGTGCTGAGGCAGATGGCGCAGACGTAGTAGGTATCACGTAGTACGTAGTGGGGAACCCTGCATCGATCACCTGATCGGCGTAGGGTTCTCGCTATGCGAAGCGAAGCCACCACCGTTGAGCAGTACCTGACCGAACTTCCGGATGATCGTCGTCACGCAGTCGAGACTGTTCGTGATGTCATTGTGAAGCATCTGCCCAACGGGTTCGAGGAGTCGATGAATTGGGGCATGATCTCCTATGGCGTGCCGCTCGAAACGTATCCGAACACATACAACGGCCAGCCCTTGTCGTTGGTTGCGCTGGCGAGCCAGAAGAACTACATGTCTCTCTACATGATGTCCGTGTACGCGACCGAAGGTGGAGCTGAGGAGTTCCACGAGGCGTACCGCGCAACAGGGAAACGTCTGGACATGGGGAAGTCGTGCGTGCGTTTCCGGAAGCTTGATGATCTCCCTCTCGAGCTGATCGCAGAGACGATCGCTGGAGTTGATTTGGAGTCGTTCATCGAGACCTACGAGGCGAGTCGTCGCTAGCGTCCTTGGTCATGCTCCGCATCTTTGTCGTCGGAAGCTCGGGATCAGGGAAGACCTCTACGGCGCGCTCGGTCGCCGACAAGCTCGGGTATCCCCATCTCGAGCTGGACAGCGTGTATCACCTGGAGAACTGGACCCCCCTTCCCGACGAGGACTTCCGAGCATCCGCTGAGGAGTTCGCGCTGCAGGATCGCTGGGTGATCGACGGCAACTACAACTCTCAGGGCGTGCTTGACATCGTCTGGGGGCGTGCTGACACCATTGTGTGGCTTGACCCGCCGAAACGGGTCGTGATGCTACGCGTGACGCGACGGACGATTCGCCGAGCGGCCAAACGCGAAGAACTCTGGAATGGGAACCGCGAACCACGGAGCAACTTCACCAAGTGGGACCCCGAGGACAACGTCATCCGTTGGGCATGGACCAGGTTCGACCACACACGTGACCGGTACGAATCACGAATGAACGATCCCGACTGGGCCCACCTCGATTTCATCCGCCTGCGGTCCCGCCGAGAGACCAAAGCATTCCTCGAATCCCTGTAGGCGGTCCCCAGTCTCGTCTGTCGTCCTCCCTTCAGGGAGGACACGCGAGCGCAGCGAGCGAGGAGGGGGT
>CBETWC010000473.1:0-1687 GCA_965539925.1 uncultured bacterium | reverse complement strand
TCGTCCGTTCGCTGAGAAGAAGCCGAAGGAGCCATCAGCCATCAGCCATCAGCTATCAGCCCAGAGCGAAGAAGAGGCCGAAGAACCGAAAGCCGCGGGGCCGATAGCCGAAGATCCGCTGGCTGAAAGCCGAAAGCTGAAAGCTGAAAGCCCCCTCCCCCTCTCCTTCGAGGACTTCGAGAGGGCATGGCCGGCCATCGTTGCGCAGATCCGCCAGGACCTCGGGCCGCGTAGACACGCGTTGCTCAAAGAGGCAAGCCCTGCTGGAATCGAGGATGGGACCGTTGTCTTCGAGGTCGCTGCGCACATGCACTTCCATCTGGAACAGCTCAAGACCGACACCGGGATTGCAGAGGCGATCTCCTCTGCTGGGCGTGACCGGCTCGGTCAACCCGTGCCGGTCGCCTTCCGATCATCTGAGGCCCCCACGACATCTCCGACGCCCGAGAGGCAGGACGTGCCTGACAAGGATGATCTTGCAGAAGCAGAGGGAGACGGCAAGACGGATGTCATCGACAATGTGCTCGACATCCTCGGTGGCGAGATCGTGGGCGACTGAACGATGCGCCTTGGGATCGACCTCGACGGTGTGGTCGTGGACTTCAATACCGGCTGGATGGCTCTGTACAACGCGGAGTTCGGCACGGACCTCAAACCGGAGATGGTCCAGACGTGGGATGCGTTCGTCCCACTCACTCGGTTCGATACGAACGCCGAATTCTGGGAGTGGGCGAGGAACGACGGCGGTCCCGGACTGTTTCGGTATCTGCCCATCATCCCCGATGCCCTGGAGAGTCTCCAGAGACTCAGCCGCAACCACGAGATCGTGATCATCACGACCAAGCCACGGTGGGCAGATGCCGAGACGTTCGCGTGGATTTCCGAGAGCGGCATACCCACTCGCGAGGTCCACATCACCAGACACAAGTGGAAGGTCGAGTGCGACGTCTACCTCGATGACGGTCCTCACAATCTCGAGAGCCTCGTCATAGAAAGACCCGATCGCACGATCTGCAGATTCATCCGGCCGTGGAATGAATCGGTGCCGGGCACGATCGACATCGACTCGTGGGATACCTTCGAGTCTCTGGTCGACAAACGGTTCTGCTGAGCCGAGGCTCCACCACCTCGCTAGGATTCTTGTTGAACAGGGCCGCGTTGGCCCCGGACAAGGGAGACCTATCAATGCGAAAGAAATTACTCATTCCGCTGATGGTTGTGATGGCCATGATCCTCGCCGCGTGCGGTGGAGGGGATGCCGACGACACGACAACCACAGAAGCTCCAGTCGCCGATACGACAACGACGACTGAGGCACCTCCGGAGACAACCACGACCACTGAAGCTGGTCCAGCAATCGGAACAGAGGAGAACCCGATCCAGGTTCTGTTCGTGCCATCCGTGAGCGCAGAAGAGATCATCGCTGGTGGCGAGATCCTCAAGGGCGTGTTGGAAGAGGCCACAGGTCTCTTCTATGAGGTGAGCGTGCCGACGTCGTATGCAGCGACCATCAATGAGATGTGCGCATCCAGCGACAACACGATTGGATTCATCCCCGCGACCGCGTATGTGCTTGGCAACGACCTGTGTGACATGGAAGTCGCCATGAAGTCACTGCGCTTCGGCTACACGGAGTACTGGGCCGAGTTCATCGTCCCACGTGACAGCGATGCAACAAGTGTTGCGG
>CBETWC010000472.1:0-1688 GCA_965539925.1 uncultured bacterium | reverse complement strand
CGCAGGAGGACGCTCTCGACGCGCCCTCCGATCTCTGCACCTTCGAACACTGAGTAGTCGAGGTTCATGTGGTGGGTCTCGGCAGACAGAACGTGCGAGTGCGCCGGGTCGTAGATCACGATGTCGGCATCGGAACCCGGAGCGATCGTTCCCTTCTTCGGATAGATCCCTGAGAGCTTCGCAGGTGTCTCCGCTGTCACCTCGATCCATCGAGTGAGCGGGATCCAGCCCTCGAGAACGCCCTGGTACACGAGGTCCATACGGTGCTCCACGACACCGAGGCCGTTGGGGATCTTGCGGAAATCGCCGCGGCCTGCCTCCTTCTGCTCCCAAGTGAACGGACAGTGATCGGTGGCCACTGTATCCATCCTGCCGGTGGCGATCCCGGACCACAACGCCGACTGATGGCCCTCAGCCCGACGACGAAGCGGTGGCGAACACACGAACTTGGCGGCGTCGAACCCCTCAGGGAGATCCTCCTGTGCCAGCCAGAGATACTGGGGACATGTCTCAGCGAACACGGGCAGCCCACTGTCGCGTGCGACAACGGCTTCAGCGAATGCCTCCTGCGAGGAGATATGGACGATGACGAGCGGGCAACCTGCGATCTCCGCCAAAGCAGCGACCCTGTGCACAGCCTCGGCCTCCATGGACGCCGGCCGGGTGAGGAGGTGGTAGATCGGATCGGTCTCACCACGCGCCACGGCTTGGTCCCGCAGGGCATCGATGGCAATGCCGTTCTCGGCATGCATCATGATCGTGGCACCAATAGAAGCGGCGACTTGCATCGCCTCGAGGATCTGGCGGTCATCAGACAGGTTGACACCGGGGTACGCAGTGAACAGCTTGAAGGTGGTGACACCTTCGTGCATCATCTCTGAGAACTCGTCAAGCGTGCCTTCGTGCACGTCGGTCACCATCATGTGGAACCCGTAGTCGATGTACGACTCGCCCTCTGCCCTGGCCTTCCACTCAGCCAGTCCAGCCTTGAGCGTCGAACCACGGGTCTGGCCCGCGTAATCAACGATCGTCGTTGTCCCGCCTATCGCTGCGGCCCTCGTTCCTGTCCCGTAGGTGTCCGCTGAGGACGTGCCCGATACGGGCAGCTCCATGTGCGTGTGCATGTCGACACCGCCGGGTATCACATACCTACCCGTGGCGTCGATCACACGATCGAAGTCACCCGCCGCTGAACCCGGGTCGACGACACCGACGACCCGCTCCCCCTCGATGACGATGTCTGCCTCTGTGACGGTGGCAGCCGTTACGACCGTTCCGTTGCTGATGAGTGTGCGCATGGTCTCCATGATGGTCGATTGTGGGTTCTGGCCAGCGGCCTCCTAGGAAAGCGTTGGTGCCCCGATCCTCGTGCCGCCACCGCTGGCGACAGGAAGCTCCGGCATCGAGTCGTCCAGACCCTTCCACAGTGCGAACATCGTGGCAGCCGGTTCGAGAGAGATCTCGTCTGCGTCCGGTGCCGCGTCTGCGGGCGCTGCGGATACCAGATCGAACGTTCCGTTGAACGATGCTGTAACCGCTGGCGCCGAGTACTCCACCGAGCCGTTGATGGAGAGACTGTGCGTCTCACCATCGAATCGACCGAGGACGGTCACGAACTCACCCTCACGCATCACCATGAAGGCGATGGATCCCTGGGCTTGGAACTCAGCCTTGTTGAGATACAGCCG
>CBETWC010000471.1:0-1694 GCA_965539925.1 uncultured bacterium | reverse complement strand
CCGACCTTGCTCACGATCGGGAGCATACCGACCGCAGGCTTGGGTCCTCGGTTCTCGAGCAGTTGCGTCCGGGACGACCAACGTTAATGAATCCATGACGAGCGGCAGACGAGGTTGTGTCTGCCCACCCGTGCACCGTCCTCGAACATTCGTTTACAGAGCACTAGCGTTCGAGCCATGGATGACCAGCGAATCGCGACCTTTCTCGATCGGATCCACAAGAGCGACGGCACCCCACCTTTGAGCGATGCAAAGGTGGAGCAACTCGGAAATGCCGAGCGGATGATGTCGATCGAGGAAGCAGACGAGGTTGTGGCTGTAGGCGTAGCCGCCCGTCATGAACAGCCGGGCGGGTCCTATCACTGGGCGGTGGAGACGGCACTGGTGGCGGGCTTGCGGTTTCAAGCCTTCGAGTCGCGCCTCCTCGAAGCGGCGCTTGCGCTTGTTCCCGTGGGCGAGTCTCGCTCTGTGTGGTCGCATCGTTCGTCGATGGACGCAGCGTTGGTGGGGGCTGGTTTCGCATCCGTTCGCGAACTGGCTCACTTCACGGTTGCTCTCCCTCTGGAGCATTCAGGGAACACCTTGGAGACACGGACTTTCCTTACGGAGGACGCCTCTGACGTGATCGCACTCAATAGGGCAGCCTTCTCATCCCATCGGGAGGCTGCCTCTCTGGACGAGACCGAGTTGCAGGGACTCGTCGACAGGGACGGATTGGGTCCCGAAGGGTTCCTGATCGCTGAGGAAGACGGTGAGGTGATCGGGTTCTGCTGGACACGCGTACATGGGGACGGTGACGGGGAGATCTATCGGATCGCGGTTGCTCCCGACCGGCAGGGGGAGGGTCTGGGCCGCAAGCTCCTGGCTGCTGGATTGGAATATCTTGCAAACCATCCCGACGTCTCCAGAGGAACGCTCTGGGTGGATCTGGGGAACAAGACAGCCGTAGAGCTCTACAGAAGCATCGGAATGACGCAGGATCTCGTCAATCGGGAATTCGAGGGGATCTAGCTGGCGGACTATCCGAAGCGCTGACCGCAGGCGGCGCAGTGTTGGTCACCTTCTCTGGTCTGTGCACGGCACCACGGACAGGGAAGATCTGAGGATTCCTCGAGGGCAGCGAAGCTCTGTGACGCCGTCAGACCGGCGGTGTTGATACCTCGTCCTCCGATGGCCACCACGGCTACGGTGACGAATACTGCAGCGATTGCCATCTCCAACATCGCGCTCCCTTCGTCGGTTGCCCAACTGTAGAACCAGAGCGCGAAAAACTTGGGTATTTGAAGGGAGAGTCAAGAATCAAGAGTCAAGAGTCCAGACGAATGGTCTTAATTCTTGATTCTTGATTCTTGACTCTTTCCTCAGCTTGATGCGCCGAGGACGGCGCGGTTGAATTCGTACACGAGGCCGGAAGGGACGTCCGAGGGACGGTGGGTCATGTGCTGTTCGATGTGGCGAACGAGCGTCTGGGCGGCGTGGTACACGATCCAACGGTCGAACACGACTCCGTCGACGGTCTTGCCGTAGCCATCGAAGAGGGAGGCAGCTGCGGTTGGTCCGGCGTGCATGCCGATGGACCAGGCAGCTCGCGTGAGATCCCACTCCGGGGGAGCGAGGGTCGCCCACTCCCAATTGATCAGTGTGACAGAGCCGGCGTCATCGACGATGAGGTTCCTGGGCACCGCGTCGGTGTG
>CBETWC010000470.1:0-1696 GCA_965539925.1 uncultured bacterium | reverse complement strand
CAATCCGAAAGCACCTTGACATACGAGCTTCAATATGTTCGGCCTATTCGGGCGAGCATATGTGCCGCTATGTGCGGGTAGAGCACCAGTACCCGTGGGTGTTGCTTCTAGACAGGGTTGGGTGATGTCGCGTATCCTGGGTGCAGGGGTCGGAGGGATGACGATGACAAGTTGTCCGATTCCTGATCATCCACACGACGTTGGGGTTGAGGAGATCTGCCCGGAACTCGCGCAGATCGAGGGGGCTCATCTTCTCGCCAATGCGGCGCGGGAGTTCCTGCGGGGTTGCGGGTTTGATGACCGCCAGATCCTCGAGTGGGCTGAGACGTATATCGCCGAGGTCGGGTCCGGCAGTGTCGAGACGTTCGTCGCGTGGATTCACAAATGCCAGGCTGCCTGAGAAGTATCTGTCGACCGCTGATCGGCTGACGGAGAAGCAACTCAGCGGCGGCTGTGATTTGTTCGTGCTGTCCGGTGGGTCCTCATGCGCCCCGGTTGTTGGTTGTCGGACCGAGCACAGGGCTTCACAATGGGGCCCCGAATAGCCAGTTTGAGGTTCCCCCCGTTTGCCGGTCACGTGGTTTCCGCGGCCTGGTCGGCGGTGTGGTGATGGTAGGTGTTCTCCCATTCGATAGGTGGCAGGTATCCGAGGCTCGAGTGGAGCCGTCGGGTGTTGTATCGGTTGATCCACGCGAAGATCGCCCGGCGGGCCCCGGATCGGTCTTCGAAGCGGTAGCGGCTGACGAGTTCACGTTTCAGCGAACTGAAAAACGATTCAGCAACCGAGTTGTCCCAACACACCCCGGTTCTTCCTACCGACTGGACCATCTGACGGTCGCCGATCGCCTGAGCGAACTCTCGCGACATGTATTGGCTGCCACGATCCGAGTGGAAGATGATCCCTGCCGTTGCGCCGCCTCTGACGCCGGCTGCCATGTCGAGAGCATCGGTGATCAGACTGGTGCGCATGTGAGTGTTCATCGAGTAGCCCAACAGGCGCCGTGATCCGAGATCCAACACGGTGGCGAGATACAGCCAGCCCTCACCAGTCGGGATGTACGTGATGTCCGAAACCCACGCAACGTCAGCCATGCCAGGATCGAACCGGCGACCGACCAGGTCCGGGAGTGGCGGGTTGTGCTCGGCGGGGATCGTGGTACGCACCTTGGCGGGTTTGTGAACCCCGACAATGCCATGGACACGCATCAGACGAGCGACCCGCTTGTGGTTCACCACCCAGCCCTGATTGGTGAGCTCGACGGTCATGCGCGGCGACCCATACGTTTCGTCGAAGTCGTCTGCGATATCACGCATCACGTCGACCAGCGCCGCCTCGGCCTGTTCAGCATCGCTCGGACCGGATTCGGCACGCTGCCGCCAGTCGTAGAACGCCTGACGCGACACGTCGGCCACCTTGCATGCCATCGTTACCGGGAACCCTTCGGCCTTCCGAGCCAGCACCCACCTGTAGCGGGTCACTGTCCCGACTCCTTCACCCAGAAGGCCGTCGCTCGTTTGAGGAGATCTCGTTCCATCCGCAGACGGGCATTCTCCTTACGAAGCCGGGCGAGTTCGGCCTTTTCCCCGGTCGTCAGCCCTTCACGCTCGCCACGATCCGTGCGGGCCTGACGGACCCAGTTGCCCAGCGTGCCGTCACCGATCCCCAAAGCCTCGGCCACGTCGACGATCCTGCGCT
>CBETWC010000469.1:0-1696 GCA_965539925.1 uncultured bacterium | reverse complement strand
GCCAAGTGATCCGAGGTAGTGGACGGCATGTGAAGCAGCCTCGGCGACATCAACCGTGATCGCGGGAACGGGTGGCTCATCGGCAAAGCCGTTGACAAGCACCACCGGGATGCCTTTGTCACGTATCGCCAGATAGGACTCGTAACCGACATCAGGGAGCGCATACCGGCCGTTGATGACCACAACTCCCGATGCACCGTGGGCGACGAGGTAGTCGAGGAAGTCCTGTTCATGGACTGTCTCGCTTGTTGAGGAACACAGCAGTGAGATGTATCCATGATGGGCGAACACCGACTCCATCTGCTGGGCGAGGTGGGGGAAGATCGGGTTCGACAACTCGGGGGTCACGATGCCGATGGCACCGGTCCCTGACGCCTTTCTGCTCACGTCCGCGTAGCCGAGATCCGAGATGACATCGAGCACGCGCATCCGGGTGTCATTCGCGACACCGGGGCGGGCGTTGAGGACGCGACTGACCGTTGCTTCGCTCACATCAGCGAGCTGCGCAATCTCTGAGAGTCTGGGTCGCATGGCCATGCCCTAAGGATGGCGGACTTGCAGCGCTATTGCAAATCTTTCGCAAGTTTTTGCAAGAGCGATGATAGTCGTGTACACTTCTTGCAATCGTCCCCCCTTGGACGACGAACACGAACACCGTAAAACAGGAGGACCCGACACATGAGACGTCGGTACACCATGTGGACCGCGGTTGTCATCGCTTTCGCACTTCTCGCCGCAGCTTGCGGCGGAGGAGATGCGGGCGACGATACGACCACCACGGCCGCAGACACAACCACCACAACAGAAGCCACCACCACAACGGTTGGTGAAACCACAACGACTGAAGCCTTGCCACCACTCGTGGTCTGGGCAGATGCCAACCAGTCCGAAGCCATCGCCGCAGTTGGCGCTGCTTTCACTGAGGCAACAGGCGTCGAACTCATCGTTGAGATCGTCGACCGTGGAACGCTCAAGGATGACGTCATCCTCAATGCACCCGCCGGAGAAGGTCCGGACATCTTTGCTGGCGCCCACGACTGGATCGGCGAACTCGCATCGAACGGTGTCATCGCTCCCATCGACCTTGGTGGACGCGAAGGCGACTTCCTTCCGACCGCCCTTACGGCCATGAAGTGGGACGGCGAACAATTCGGCGTACCTTTCGTCACCGAAGCGATCGCCATGTACTACAACCCGGATCTCGTTGCGGAACCACCTGCAACAATGGCCGACCTCACGGCGGCATGTGACGAGCTGGCTGATGATGTTGAATGTCTCGTTGTGCAAGGCGGGAATGATGGCGGAGATGCCTACCACCATCAGCCATTCATCACGGCATACGGCGGACACCTGTTCGGCCTCTCCGACGAAGGCTTCGATGGTTCTGACGTACTCATCGGATCCGATGAGACCGTCAAGGGCGCTGAGCTCCTCGAGACGCTCGTCAAGGACGGCTACGTACCGTCGGTGAACGCCGACGATGCGAAGAACCTCTTCGTCGGTGGCAAGGCTGCCTTCTGGATCTCTGGTCCATGGCAGATCGGTTCGTTGGAGAATCCCGAAGAGAACACCGGTGCTCCGAACTGGGCAGTCGCGAAGATGCCAACAGTTGAAGGCAATCCGATGCGTCCACATGTTGGGATCCAAGGCTTCTACGTGAGTGCCTTCGCCGACAACGCTGCGATCGCTCAGGAGT
>CBETWC010000468.1:0-1698 GCA_965539925.1 uncultured bacterium | reverse complement strand
GTCTACGCAGGAGTAGTGATCGGGCTGGGCAGTGTCCTGTATGACTGGCTGCGCGGACAACAGACGACCAACCAAACGTCCCCCCTTGACGGGGGGACGGCAGAGCGACGAAGGAGCGATGCAGGGGGGTGATGCAGCATCCCCCCTCCTGGCTCGCAAGCTCGCCTGTCCTCCCGCCAGGGGAGGACGCAAAGATTGCTGAAGCGCTTCGCGCTTCAGGTCGGCGGATAAAACCCCATGCCCTTTGCCTTCTCCGTCTGCCAGAAGACGTCGGAGATGTCATCGATCAGGTCGACCATCTTCTGGCAGGCCTCGACGTCCATCGTCTTCTTTGCTGCGCTCGCTGCCCTGATGGCCTGCCAGAACAAGTCATGCAGATTCGGGAACTGCTCAACATGCTCTGGACCAAAGAAGTCCGTCCACAACACCGATAGATGGTGCTTGGCCAACTCCGCGCGCTCTTCCTTGATCGAGATAGCACGTGAACGGAAGACGGCATCATCGGAATCGTGATACTTCTGTGCGATCTTGAGGCATGACATCGCCTCGATCTTCGCCTGAGCTGGGTCGTAGACGCCGCAGAACAGGTCGCAGTGGGCATTCGCTACATGGTTGGGACGCAAGATGCGTTCGATCAGATTCACCGGATCCTCCGTTGATGGGGTGTAGCGTCAACCCTACCGATGGCTGTAACCGTGTGGAACGGTGTCCGGTCGGAGTCAAGAAGGACAAGGAGCGGGTATGCGCAAACGGGGGATCATCGCAGGATCGATCGGTGTCGCGGTGCTCACGGCAGCTGCACTGCGAGGTGTGCTCCGGAGATTCGAGATCAAGGAATCGTCCATGGAGCCAGCCCTCGCGTCGGGCGACTGGGTTGTAGCGAAGCGTCGCACGGGCCCGCTCGAGCGTGGAGACATCGTCGTGTTCGACGACCCCACAGGGACGGGCATGAACCTCGTCAAGCGGGTCATCGGTGTTGAGGGGGAACAGATAGGTATCGAGAACGGAAGGGTCACGGTCAACGGTGCCGTGCTCGCCGACCGCTGGGCCAACGGTGTCTCGTCCCCGGACGGCGAGTGGGACGTTCCCGAAGAACACGTCTGGGTCCTGGGAGATAACCGCCCCCTCTCCCGTTCAGACAGCCGCCTCTTCGGCCCGATCCCAGCCGAGTTGATCACGTGGCAAGTCACCGCCCGCTACTGGCCAACAACCAGAGCCGGGATGATTGGGTAGGCGTTCAGCGTTCATCGTTTGGCGCCATACGCCTGGCGCAGAACGCTCAACGCTCAGAGGTGCTTGGTGGCTTCTCGGATTGAGAGGGGAGACAGTTCGTCTCGGTGCTTCTCGACGTAGGCGCGGACCCAGGCGGGGTTGGTTTTGGCGTATTCGCGGAGGGACCAACCGATGGCTTTGCGGATGAAGAACTCGGGATCGGCGAGGTTCGAGGTGCAGGCGTCGTCGAGGAGCTTGATGTCGGTGTCAGCCTTGTGCCCAAGTTGACAGATGATGCTTGTGCGCCTCAGCCACATGTCCTCGTCCGTGATCCACGACCGGATGCATGGCGTTGCAGCGGATCGGTCCTTTGCCAGAACCCCTCCGACGAGCCAACTGGCGACGCCGTCCACGAGGTCCCACCATGCCCCGTCAACGATGAGGTGCCCGAAGAGCGGGAGGGAATCGAGGACTATGAACTCATCG
>CBETWC010000467.1:0-1714 GCA_965539925.1 uncultured bacterium | reverse complement strand
TTACCACGGAGGTACACACAGTTCTGGCGTTGTCAGGATTACCAAGGATCTCGATCAGGAGATCGAGGGTCGCAATGTGCTCATCGTTGAGGACATCATCGACACCGGTCACACCCTAAAGTATCTGCTACGCACGCTCGCCGTTCGCAAACCGGCAACGCTGTCTCTCGCCGCCTTGCTGATCAAGGACGATGTGGAACGCCCCCATTTCGACATTCAATACGAGGGGTTCCACATTCCCAACGAGTTTGTGGTGGGCTATGGGCTTGACTTCGACGAGAAGTATCGCAACCTGCCTTACATCGGGGTGATGGACACGGATTCGACCACGTCGCCGACCGATGTTCAAGATGGGTTCGGTCTGGCCGACTAGATTGAAGCGGCATCGCAGGTTCCCGACGATATAGCGCTGAAAACCGCATATCATGGGACGCCCCGGCGGTCCCGCGCGGCCGTTCAAAATACCGACAAGACCAACCTAGGAGCGAAGTGAACCGAACCGCACGCACGATCCTCGTCTACATGGTCGTTGCCGTCCTCGTGATGATGGCAGTGAACGTGTTCCTCCAGGGCGCCACCGAGCCCGAGGATCTGTTGCTCAGCGAATTCCAGACGAAGCTCGAGATTGGCGACATCGCCAGCATCGAGATGAAGACTCGCTCCGATGAGATCATCGGTACCTTCGCCGAGGGCGTCGTCATTGAGGGCGCCAACACGGAGTTCCGTACCGTCTACCCGGCTGAGTTCGAGGACGAACTGACCATCCTCATCAATGAGTCCGGGGTCGAGGAGTTCACCGTAAACGCCGAGAACCCCTCGGCTCTGCAGTGGTTCTTCGGGACGATCTTCCCCTACCTGCTCATCTTTGGCGTCTTCATCTTCTTCCTGACCCGAATGCAGGGTGGCGGCAACCGGGTGATGCAGTTCGGGAAGGCCAAGGCAAAACAAATCAGCAAAGATGCTCCCAAGGTCACGTTCAAAGACGTTGCCGGCGTCGATGAGGCAGTCGAGGAGCTGGAGGAGATCAAGGACTTCCTGGCCAGCCCGGGCAAGTTCCGCGCCATAGGCGCCAAGATCCCCCGCGGCGTCTTGTTGTTCGGCCCTCCCGGGACCGGGAAGACGCTGTTGGCCCGTGCCGTAGCAGGTGAAGCCAGCGTTCCCTTCTTCAGTATCTCCGGGTCCGACTTTGTCGAGATGTTCGTTGGTGTCGGTGCCTCGCGTGTTCGTGACCTGTTCGAGCAGGCCAAGCAGGCCGGTCCGGCGATTGTCTTCATTGACGAGATCGACGCAGTCGGCCGGCATCGCGGTGCCGGGCTAGGTGGCGGTCACGATGAGCGGGAGCAGACGCTGAATCAGTTGCTTGTGGAGCTTGATGGCTTCGATGTCAACACCGGTGTCATCGTCATCGCCGCGACTAACCGACCTGACATCCTGGACCCGGCGTTGTTGCGCCCCGGACGTTTCGATCGTCAGGTTGTCGTCGACCGCCCGGACCTGAAGGGTCGGCAGCAGATCCTCGAAGTGCACTCAAAGGGAAAGCCGTACGAAGAGGAAATTGACTTGGCGGCACTCGCCCGCCAGACCCCCGGCTTCACAGGAGCGGACCTGGCCAACCTGATCAACGAGGCTGCGCTGCTGTCGGCACGGCGTGATAAGGACCTCATCGGGATGGAGGAGCTGGAAGAAGCCATCGACCGCGTTATCGCCGGCCCCG
>CBETWC010000466.1:0-1715 GCA_965539925.1 uncultured bacterium | reverse complement strand
AGACCTTGCCGGCGGCTTCGTGGATTCCCCGCTGCCTGACCATCAATCGAGGGGAGTGCTCGCTGACCTGTTCCGAGCCATGAGGTCGAACCCGAAGCCGATCATTGGTCGTATCAACGGTGTGGCGCTTGGCGGCGGATTCGGCGTTGCCGCTGCATGTGATGTGACCATTGCTGCGGAGCACGCCAAGTTTGGGACGCCAGAGATCAACCTCGGTCTTTGGCCGATGATGATCTCAACCGTTCTGCTCCCGCTCGTACCACGCAAGAAGCTGCTTGAGATGATGCTTGTGGGACGGATCATCGATGCAGCCGAAGCTTGGGACCTGGGAATCGTGACCCGTGTCGTGCCATCTGACGATCTCGACGCAGCGGTCGAGGAAATGGCCGATCAGCTCCGTTCGAAGTCACCCGCTGCACTCGCCCTCGGCAAGTCGTCCTTCTACGCCATGGAAGGCATGGATTTCGACACAGCCCTCGACCATCTCCACATCGGACTCACTGCCGCCTCATTCACCGAGGACGCCGCAGAAGGAGTCCAAGCCTTCCTCGAAAAGAGACCCCCCGAGTGGAAGGGAAGATGACGCGACGACACACGACACACGACATACGACATACGACAAACGAATCGGCTCTGGTTCTGGCGCTGATCGCAGATCAGCTCTCCTCCGCCGGGCGTAGCCCGGCTCTCCGCCGCTCGCCTCCGGCGAGCTCTCTTCCGCTGGCCGGAGGCCAGCTTTCCTCGGCACTGGATTCCGATCAGTCGTCCTCACACCAGGAACTGCAACAGCCACAGGGCTGGCAGGCCCACCAGGATTGCGGCACCGATGCTCTGCGTTTTCCACGCGGCAAGGGCGCCGATGATCGCTGCGGGTACGAACAGGTTCCAGGGGTCGAATGATCCGTCGGGAGAGAGAACAGCGGGGAGGGTCAGAGCTGCGAGTACCGCCGGTGCGATGTAGCGGAGAGCGCGTTCGAGTGTGCGTGGCACAGCGATCCTGCCGAACAGGCCTATGAAGACGAACCGGATGGCGAAGGTAGTAACTCCGGCACTGGCGACCACGATCCACGTCGTCATTCGAGCCGCCCTTCCGCCAACATCCCTGCGGCGATGCCGAACACCGTGCCGACGGGTAGCCCGAGGTGATAGGGGAGTCCGGCGCCTGCCACCGCAACGACTCCCCCAACCACCGCTGCCACAAGTCCGGGACGGTCCTTCACTGCCAGGACCAGGAGTGCCATGAACGTGAGGGGGATGGCGAACTCCAGTGACCACGAGGATGGGATCGCCGCACCGAGCACCATTCCGGCAGTCGTGGTGATCTGCCATGTGAGCCACAGGGTCAATCCGGCAGCGAAGTAGAACCTGACAAACCCTTCCGCATGCTTCGGATGCGGGAATCGATGGGCGCTCACCAGGTACGCCTGATCCGTCAGCAGATACGCGACACCGATCTTCGTGGCGACTCGCTCGTTTGCTGTGTACCTGCCTGTGTCCGCCGAGTACATGAGCATTCGCGCGTTGATGATGACGGCTGTGAGCACGGCGATGACCGGCCCGCCCCCACTGTCGAGAACTTCAACGATCGCTATCTGGCTCGCTCCGGCAAAGACGATGAACGACGAGGCCCACGCTGCAAGCCGTGGAACGTCCGCATTCGCCGCCGTGACACCGAAGATCAATCCGAAGGGGATGACCCCCAACAGGATCGGAGA
>CBETWC010000465.1:0-1716 GCA_965539925.1 uncultured bacterium | reverse complement strand
CAATGCAGGAGACTCTGCAGGAAGATCCTTTCAACCCGATGGACATGATGGTCCGGTCAGGTGCTCGTGGAAACATCATGCAGCTGCGCCAGATCGCTGGTATGCGTGGACTGGTGGCCAACCCGAAGGGTGACATCATTCCGCAGCCGATCAAGGCGAACTTCCGTGAAGGCCTCACCGTTCTTGAGTACTTCATCTCGACGCACGGCGCCCGCAAGGGTCTGGCCGATACGGCACTTCGTACCGCTGACTCCGGCTACCTGACTCGTCGTCTCGTCGACGTGAGCCAGGAGATCATCATCCACGAGGAAGAGTCCGACGATCCGGGCCTGCTGATTCCGATCCGGGAGAACGGTGAACCGATCCGTCATCTGCGGAACAGGATCATCGGTCGTGTCCTGGCAGAGGACGTCAAGATCGGGAGAGCTCTCGCCGAGCTTCCGGACGGCCGGAAACTCAGGGCGGGCTTCGTGCTCGACCGTGAGGCAGTGAACGGAATCCAAGAAGTCGAAGAGGTCGAGGAAGTCAGGGTCAGGTCGCCTCTCACAGACGAGAGCATCTATGGCATCTCGAAGATGTCGTACGGCATCGACCTCGCCACCGGCGTCATGGTCGAGTCGGGCACGGCTGTCGGGATCATGGCTGCCCAGTCGATCGGTGAGCCCGGCACACAGCTGACGATGCGTACGTTCCACACCGGCGGTATTGCGGGTGAGGACATCACGCACGGTCTTCCTCGTGTCACCGAGCTCTTCGAGGCTCGTCGGCCGAAGGGCGTTGCGCTTCTTTCAGAAGCTGGCGGCGCGGTGAAGTTCGAGACAGATGAGGACACCGGTCAGCGGTCGATCGTGATCGTTGACGGCGATGAAGAGGTCGTTTCGTACGACCTGTCCGCCCGTGCACGCGTGCGTGTGTCAGAGGGCGACATCATCGAGCCAGGAACGCAGCTCACCGAGGGTCCGCTCGACCCGAAGGAAGTGCTCGCCATCCAGGGTGTGCGGGCATGCCAGCGGTACCTGGTTGACCAGGTGCAGGAGGTGTACCGCTCCCAGGGTGTGGACATCCACGACAAGCACATCGAGCTGATCGTTCGCCAGATGCTGCGTCGAGTGCGCATCGCCAACGCCGGTGATGGGCCATGGCTCCCAGCCGAACTGGTCGATGGCCAGGTGTTCCGTGATGGAAACCGTGAACTCGTCGAGGACGGCAAGCAACCCGCCGAGGGCCGCCCCGAACTCATGGGTATCACCAAGGCGTCTCTTGCCACGGACTCGTGGCTGTCAGCTGCGTCATTCCAGGAGACGACACGGGTGCTCACCGAGGCGTCGCTCAACGCCAAGTCCGACTACATGCGTGGTCTGAAGGAGAACGTCATCATCGGACAGCTCATCCCGGCGGGTACCGGTTCAACGGCGTACCAGTCGATCGAGCCGATGCTGCCAGGCGCTGAGGTGCCGACCGCAGCGGGCCTCTTCGGCGATGTCGATGTCGAATCTGCAGACGACTCCCTGCCCTCGGATCCAGCCGAATGGCTTGCGTCCCTCGGTGCAGCGTCACCAGCCGCCCCATCGGGCGACGGCGACGGTGACTCGGACGACGAGTAGCCACAACCCAATCGAGCAGATAGGGGCGGCCTCCGGGCCGCCCTCGTCGCGCCCCAGCTGCGAACCCAGGGTTCTAGACCGTCGTGGCGACGGTCTCCAGCCCGCGGGTCCG
>CBETWC010000464.1:0-1721 GCA_965539925.1 uncultured bacterium | reverse complement strand
CTGGGCGAAACGATCCGATCTCCAAACAGGTCAACCCGTCGGCCCAGTTTCCAACTTTGTTCTCTGACTACCGGCTGAGTATTGGATTCCTCATAGCGCTTGGCGCCGTGGGGTTCGTTTGGTGGCTCATGTATCGCTCAACGATCGGCTACGAGTTCCGCGCTGTTGGTTTCAATCCTGATGGCGGCCGCTATGCGGGGATGAACATCGCGTGGGTGTACGTCGCCGTCATGGGTGTTTCGGGAGCGTTGGCCGGCATCGGAGGTGCGAACCAGATTCTCGGTCTGGAGCCCTACCGTGGCATCTCGAACTTCGCCGGCACGATCGGCTTCGATGCGATTGCTCTCGCATTGCTCGGTCGATCCCATCCGGTTGGTGTCCTTTTCGCCGGACTCCTCTTTGGCGCCTTGCGTGCCGGTGGGCGTGAGATGCAGGGTGCTGCGGGCGTCCCGATCGATCTCGTACTGGTCCTTCAGGCGTTGATCATCGTGATGATCGCCGCGCCTGCGCTCGTGCGGGAGATCTATCGGATCAAGACCCCGGAGCAGGATTCGGGCACGACGACCACAGCAGGGTGGGGCTGATGGCATCGGTATCAGAAACGTCAGGCGTGGACACTGCCACGCGGGCTACGCCCGAGGAGCGACGGGCCACCGTTGTCGGGACCCTGCTGGTCCTGTTGGCCGTCTTCACCTTCTGGGTGTTCGGGCTTGGCAGCGAGGCAGGCGTGGAATCGACCTTCAAGCTTTCGCTCCCCTTGGCCCGTTACGAAGATCTCACTTGGTCGGTGAACGCACGATGGCTGGCCTTCATTGTCAGTGGTGTCCTTGCATTCCTCGGCGGCATGGTGTTGAGACGTTCCCGTGTCAAGTGGACGAACCTAGCCCTTGCGATCGGGCTGATCTTGTTGGCGCTGGCCTTCCTGACGTGGGCAGCGGCAGGGAAGTCGTTCAGCCTCGTGGGGATGCTCCGATCCACAGTCATACTGTCTGTTCCCGTCACGCTCGGCGCCCTGTCAGGGCTGATGTGTGAACGCGTCGCGGTGATCAACATCGCCATCGAAGGGCAGCTTCTGACCGCAGCCTTTGTCGGCACGATCGTCGGTTCGGCGTGGGGCATTTGGGCCGGTCTTGTGGGTGCCATGCTCACCGGTGCGCTCCTCGGCGCGGTTCTCGCAGTGCTCGCAATCCGTTACCGAGTTGACCAAATCATCGCGGGAGTCGTGATCAACATCTTCGCGCTCGGTCTGACTTCATTCCTTGCGCGCCGTGTGCTTTCCGAGGCACAGCACCTGAACTCGCCCGGGAGGTTCACGACGTTCAAGATCCCGTTCCTAGGTGACATTCCGGTGCTAGGCCCGATGTTCTTCGACCACAACTTGTTCGTCTACGTGACCTTCATGCTGGTGATAGCTCTCCACTTCGGGCTGTTCTACACACGCTGGGGTCTGCGGTCCCGATCAGTCGGGGAGCATCCCGAAGCGGCAGACACCGTTGGCATCGACGTGTATCGGACTCGCTATCGCAATGTGATACTTGGCGGCCTCATCGCCGGATTCGGTGGTGCATTCCTCACATTGGCCCAGGTCTCTCGGTTCGAGGAGAACCTCACAGCGGGGATCGGCTTCATCGGCTTGGCCGCCATGATTTTCGGCCGCTGGATGCCGCTGGGTGTCCTTGGAGCAGGCCTCGTATTCGGGCTCTCCAGGGCGCTCCAGCAGA
>CBETWC010000463.1:0-1723 GCA_965539925.1 uncultured bacterium | reverse complement strand
TACAACCGGACTTAAGTCCGGTTGTAGGGATTCTGGTGTTGGGACTGGCATGGCCGCTTTTCGCAGTCCATTCGAAACGCTGGCACGACCGAGCCAAGTCCGGGTGGTGGACCGGAGTTGCCTTCTTCCCGATCATCGGTGGTGTTTGGGTACTGGTCGAATGCGGGCTCCTTCGTGGCGATACTGCCGCAAACGAGTACGGTCCAAGTCCGCTCCCGCAGTCTTCGGTTCTCCGTTCCGCGCCGACCAGTGCGACCACCGGGAACCCGGGCTATGTCTATGTCCAGCGGCATGATACGAAGCATCTGAGGGGCGTCGAGACCCAGCAGCACGTCGCAGAGCGCGCACAGCAGCTGATCGCACAGTCAGGATTGTCGTGGACCGACGCGTGGAGTCAGGCTGAAAGCGAGATCGGTCCAGTTTCCAGAAACCGAGGCTCGATGGGTTGCCTGGTGCTTGTTTGGATAGGTGGCATTGTCGGAACCGCATACGCCGCTATTGGGATCGCCTACATCGAGAGTGGCGGATCCAATCTTGGTGGACTCGTTGTCGCAGCCCAAGTGCTCTGGAGCATTCCTCTGTTGATCACAGCCATCGGTCTGACTGTGATGGCACGACGCGCCCGGCGCTGACACTGCCCCATATCGAGGTGCCGAACAGAGCCAACGGCGGGATGGGACGTCATGTGGAGGTGTTGTCTCTAGGGGATAGCCCTGATAGTCGCGAACAGCCTCGCGACGTACGATCGAGCCATGAGCGAACCATCGTGTGCACCGAAGGAGAAGATGACTGGCACGTCTGATCCCGACGTCGACGTCAGGCGAGTCGAGCGGCTGCAGTCAAGGGGCGACGACACAGATTGGCTCGCGGCACGTACGCGAGAGCTAATGGCGAACCACGATCTGAAGTGGCCTCAGGCGTGGCGTATGGCTGACCGAGAACTGTTTACCATCACAGGTCGCACGGCGCCGAAGTGGACCACCTCCACATGGCTTCGAGTTGTGTTGGGCCTAGCCGCCGTGAGCACTGTGGTCTTGTTCGTCTCCGCCCTCGCTATTGGCGAGGACCCTGATGCAGCTCAGGCGCGTGTCGACCTCATTTCTGAGCTCGATATGACAGTCTCGCCACTATCGATTCCGGGGAACTGGGAGATTGAAGGTGCTGGTGCTGCGGGATTCCTTGGTGGCATAGCGTATCGAGCTTCGCCCGATCTCTCATCGAGCGGCACCTGGATGATCGTGTCGGTTACCCAGGTCGATGCATCGGAAGGAGCGTCGACGTCTGAGGAGCTCTTCTGGCAAGCGATCGACAGAGTTGTCGCAGAAGGATCAGGACGCACTGTCCACGAACCGATCGAAGCGAGCGCGTCGGGCCTGCCTGGGTATCTCTTTGAGGTATCGGGGCTCACTGGTTACAAGACGGGGCAAGAGCTCGGTGCATATGTTGCGGTCTTCTTCGGTGCTGAGTACACGTACGAAGTCATCATCCAGTTTGAGCTGTCTGATCGTGACGACATGAGTGTTCTCTACCGAGGCACTCTTGCTGACCTCAGCCGAGACAACTGAGGAGTCGCCATTCAGCCTCAAACCACGAGGTCGTGTGCGTATGTCCTCCCTGAACCTGGATCCGTGATCTGGGACCGCATGATCGAACATCCGCCGTGCCAACACAGGGCTTGAGCGGATCGTGTGATGCATGGTTTCTATGCACTCGGTTGTCCTCC
>CBETWC010000462.1:0-1724 GCA_965539925.1 uncultured bacterium | reverse complement strand
AGCGGGCAGACCACCGACCATCCTCGAATGCCGCTCGAGCAGCCTTGACCGCAGCATCGATATCAGCAGCACCGCCAAGGGCGACCTCGGTGATGGCTTCGCCTGTTGCCGGGTTGATAGCCGTGAATGTCTCGCCGGACTGCGCATCGATGTGTTCGCCATCGATCAGCAACTGGCTTGGCGCTGTGATCGCAGCCGCGGCCTTTGTCCAGTCGGCAAGGGTCTTGGTCATGCCCTGTCCTCTGTGATGCGGTGCCAGCGAAGCCGGTTGACTGCGGAACGCTCCTCCGGTGCGTGTGCGGTCGACAGCTCGAGATCGGTAGTGCCGTCGTCGTTGTTGATCCATTCGATGTGGCGCACCTGTGTCCCGCCGACCCAGTCGGGGAAGAGGCTCAGGTCCACATGGTGGTGCACCTGGTCCCCGACGACCTCGTACCAGCCAGCGTACGACAGGTATCCGGCTGCGGCAGATGCCCGTTCGAGGGCCTTTGCCTCTGCGAATGACCTGGTCCCGATCGATTCACGGTCGGTCTTCATCAACGAGGCAACCATCCGTCCCTCGTCCGTGTAGGTGAGGACGCCCGTTGCCTTCCCGCGGAACGGCTTGACGACGCGGCCGCTCTCCATCTCGACTGTCCAATCGATGAGTTTCCAGGTGCCTACGAGCTCGTGCATTGCGCCACCCTATCCGTTCTTGCGTAACTCAGTTCCGCATTGAGGCACTCAGTTACGCAAGAACGGATAGGGTGGCGTACCCTCGGGCGCTGTGAACGGACGAACCATCTCTCTCACCATCGTCGGGTTTCTCCTTGGAGCCCTTGCTGCTGCGGGTATTGGCGTGCGTGTCATCGAAGAGGTCCGAACGACCGAGGATGCGACGTCGCTCCCACCGGAAAACGTGGCATCCACGACGCTCCCCCCAGCGACGTACATCATCGACCCCGGCGAGACGGTGATCGGGTCCACAGCGCTCGTTCCCAAGTCCGTGAGTGGTTCCGGTTCGGACTTCGCTATCGAGTACGAACTGGTCTCCTTTGCTCCCCGTTCCGGTGTTCCGCCGATTCAGGTCTTCACGTTCGGCAACGTGACCGAGATTCCCAACGACGAGCTCCCGTTCATCTATCCAAGGTCGTGGGTTCTCACCACCGACAACGGGACCATCGAAGGAGGAGCAGCGAATCACGACGTCAGGGTCGCCCGATTCAAGCTGCCGGAAGGTGTCACTGCCGCAGACATCACCGGTGCTGAGATCGTCGATCCGCTCATGTCGTTTCCCCTCGACATCGTCTTCGAGCTATCAGAATCGGAACCCTCGGCGGAGATCTTCGACGGGGTCTCTGTGGAGCTGCTGAACATCTCCGAGCAGACGGATTCGGTCATCGTCCAGCTCGAGATCGTGGCGCAGGATCCGATCGACCGGACCTTCTTCGTCGCCGGTGTCGGCGCGGGATGGCGCTCAGCGAACTTCGAGGCTGAAGGGCGTCCCCGCGTGAACCTCGTGTGGGATGGCAAGGACTTGCCTGAGACCATGACATTCGAAGCGATCGGGGATCGTTGGGTCGAGCTCGTCGGGTCCTACCCCGTGGCTATCGGGCGGTTCGGATGAGCGACCCAGAGTTCGAGGAGCTCCTCAAGTCTCCGTACGACGCCGACGAATCCACCGATCCCGACGAGGCGCCGTGGAAGTTGCCCGTGGCAGGAGCGATTCTTGGGGCGCTGGCCAT
>CBETWC010000461.1:0-1729 GCA_965539925.1 uncultured bacterium | reverse complement strand
TCCGCTGAGGTGGACATTCCTGCCGATCTGGGCACATGAGCCGACCGTTGCCCACGTGTCGACCATGGTTCCTGAACCGACACGGGCGCCGATGTTGACGTAGCCGGGCATCACAATGACGCCGGGTTCACAGAACGCCCCATACCGAATCACACCGGGGGGTACGACTCGAACGCCGGCGGCCTTGAGTCCGGTCTTCGTCGGGATCTTGTCGTGATACTCGAACGGACCGGCCCCCATGGTCTCGACCTCGGTGATCCGGAAGTACAGCGATATGGCACGCTTGATCCACTGGTTCACGATCCAGGACCCGTCGACCTTCTCGGCGACACGCAATGCTCCGCTGTCGAGTTGGGCAATCGTGTGATGCACGGCGTCAATCGCCGTGTTGAGTCCGATCTCGCCCGCGTATGCACCGTCGATGAGCTCTTGGTTGTCCATGGATCCTCCTCGCTCAGCCGAGTGCACTCTTCAGCGCGTCGACAGCGTCTTCGCATTCATCGATCGTCGGTATCAATGCAAGTCGGATGTATCCCTCGCCACCCTCGCCGAAGTACCGACCGGGGGTGACGACGATACCCGCGTTCAAGAGACGATCTGTGATCGCAAGGTCGTCACCGACTCGTATCCACAGGTACAACCCTGCTCGTGATGCGACGATTTCCAAGCCGAGTTCCTCGAATGCTCGCTCAAGAATTCGTCGTTTGGCGGTGAAGAGCGTTCGGCGATCCAGCGCGTGGCCGTCATCTGACCAGGCAGCGATTGCTGCGGCTTGCACGAATTCAGGTGAAGCCGTCCCGGTGGTCGACCGGAACTCCTTCAATGCTGCGATAGCCCGGGTATCCCCAACAATGGCCCCGGAGCGATAACCGGTCATACCTGACCGCTTCGACAAGGACAGATACACGAGAATGCCCGTCATGCCCTCATCCGCAACTTGGAGCACCGAGGCCGGCCCATCCGGATATGCCTCGTCCTCGTAGGTGTCCGAGTAGCACTCGTCCGACATCAGCAGGGCGCCTGCCATCTGGCACCGTTCGTACAGCTCAGAGAGTTCCTGTTTCGTTGCCACCGAACCGGTCGGGTTGTGTGGCGAGCAGCTCCAGACAAGCTTCGCTACCGACCACACGTCGTCGGGGATATCGCCCGCTCGCAACACGAAGTCGTCGCGGAGAACAACGCGGTGCATCTCGGCTCCCGCAAACGTCGCACCTCGCTCGTACACCGGATATCCGGGCGAGGGGAATACGACCACATCGCCCGCCGACCTGTCGATGAACGCAAGCGGAGTCGAGAAGATGGCCTCCTTGGACCCGCTGGTCGGGATGACCTGGGTCTCAGGATCGATAGTCACACCGAACCGGCGATTGACATAGTCAGCAACAGCTCGACGAAGATCGGATCGGCCTGCGGCTGTCGGATACTGCGAGATCTTCGGCACGGCTTCCACGAGCGCATCCACGATGAAACCGGGAGTGGGCTCTCTGGGGTCCCCGATCGAGAAGTCGATGACGGGGAGACGAGCCTCGATCCGTTCGAGCGCGCGCTGCCGGATGGTCGCCATCGGATAGGCGCCGAGCTCCTCAAGAGCGGGATTCAACTTCATCGCTTCAACGGTAGTAGCCCCCCGTCCCCCCAACAGCAGCGAACCCAGGGTTCTAGACCGTTGCTGCGACGGTTGTGTTCTCGCGGGACATCCCGTACACATGTCGCGGGACATCCCTGACAT
>CBETWC010000460.1:0-1735 GCA_965539925.1 uncultured bacterium | reverse complement strand
ATGGTCGTGCCGTACCGGGTTCGCAGGCTCACGGCCCCTCCTGAACATCGTCTTTGTCGCTCTTCCGTCCTCCCTGGACGGAGGACATCCTGCCGCCTGATGCCTGATGCCTGATGCCTCCCCTCTGTGTCCATGATGTGTGAGACATTTCCGTGTTGTATGTTCTGAGTGTTGAGGGCGCGAGAGGATCGGTTCATCATGGGAGAGAAGCGGGCAGCGATCTATTCGGCCGATACGTGGCATGTGGATGATGGTGTTGCTACTGACGGGTCCGGCCGACCGCCGGTGAAGAACCCGGTCCGCAGGTCGTTCAGTCCCGAATACAAACTCTCGATCCTTGCCGAATACGACCGGGCATCCGAAACCGGTGAGAAGGGCGCCATTCTGCGTAGAGAGGGCCTGTATTCAAGTCTCATCACCGACTGGCGGCGCCAGCACCGTCAAGGACTCCTCAAAGCCGCTGTTGGGCGCGGCGATGGTGGTCGGGGCGGCCCGTCCCTGTCAGAAGTCGCGAAGTTACGTGCCGAGAACGAACGCCTGAAAACCCAACTCGCCAAGGCCGAAGTAATTATTGAGGTGCAGGGAAAAGTGCACGCGCTCTTGGAGGAGATCTCGAAGAGCGCGGACACAAACGAGTCGTGACCGACATTTTGGACACCGGCGTTAACGAACTCGCACCCATTGTTGGACGCAAACGGGCGTGTGAGGTCCTCGGACGTTCCCGTGCCAGCCACTACCGGGCGCGACAAGAACCCCGCCAGGGGCCCCCGAAACCACGACGCTCACCAAGGGCCCTGACACCCGTTGAAGCCGAAACAGTGGTCGCAACGTTGAACGAGGAACGGTTCTGCGACAAAGCCCCCGCCCAGATATGGGCCACCCTGTTGGACGAAGGCACTTATCTGGCTTCCGTTTCGACCATGTATCGCCTGTTGCGCGAACGCCACCAGGTCAGAGAACGCCGAGCCCAAGCACGCCGACCACCAACGGTCAAACCTGAACTCGTCGCTGTTGCTCCCAACGAGGTGTGGAGTTGGGATATCACCAAACTTGCTGGACCCTACAAATGGACCTGGTACCAGCTCTACACGATCCTCGACATCTACTCGCGTTACGTCGTTGGATGGCTCATCGCCTCCAGAGAATCAGCCAAGCTCGCCGAGCAACTCATTGCTGACGCCATCTATGCCAACAGCGTCGACCAAGACCAACTCACCCTGCATGCCGATCGGGGCAGCTCGATGACGTCACGAACCGTCTCCCAGCTCCTCGCCGACCTCGGCGTCCTCCAAAGCCACTCCAGGCCGCACCAGTCCAACGACAACCCCTACTCAGAATCACAGTTCAAGACCCTCAAATACTCGCCGACGTTCCCGAAACGGTTCGCGAACATCGCTGACGCCCGATCGTTCTGTGAAGCGTTCTTCGACTACTACAACAATGAACATCGCCACTCCGGGATCGGCTACAACACCCCAGCGAACGTCCACTGCGGCCTCGATGACATCGTGCGCGAGAAACGTCAAGGCGTCCTCGACACCGCCTACGCCGCCCGACCCGATCGCTTCTGGAAACCTCCCCAAGCACCCGAAGTCCCCCAAGCAACCTGGATCAACCGACCCGAGGAGGAACCCGCCGTCATCTGAGCAACCCGTGTCTCATTCTCCTTGACATCTACCGGATGCCTGATGCCTGTCACACCCCCATCGGGGGGCGTGACTTCACCTTCTTCTTG
>CBETWC010000459.1:0-1740 GCA_965539925.1 uncultured bacterium | reverse complement strand
CGCTTGACGCTCGCAGGCTCGCACCCCCTCCTGAACAGCGACTTCGTCGCTCTTCTGTCCTCCCTGAAGGGAGGACGATGCGTCGGAGGCGTCACTCCTTTGGTAGCCAGGACTCCAGCTGGACACCGAGGCCGTCGGCGATGCGGTTGACGTAGGCGTAATAGGCAGTGACGGTGCAGATGTCGAGGATGTCGCGGTCGGTGAATCCGACGTGTCGCAGCGCATCGACATCCGCTTCGGTCATCTCGCCAGGTGTCCTTGTCAGCTTCTCCACGTAGGTGAGCATTGCGGCGCGCTTGTCGTCCAGAGCGGCTGTTCGCCAATCGGCCTCGATCGCATCGAGCAACTCATCGTCCTTGAGGAGGTGCCGCAGACCGCGGCGGTGATGGACGAGTCAGTAGTGGCAGTTGTTGATGTCGCTGACAACGAGGGCGATCAATTCTCGGTCCACCTTGCGCAGCGTCTTGGTCCCGGACATCGCGGCGGAGTACACAGCGAGATGGCCCTCCATCGCTGCCGGGTCGAGGGAGTGGATCTGCATGATGTTGTCAACCCGGTCATGCTCGCGATCCACAATCCGACCGTACAACTCGCCAAGCCTGCCGTCCCAATCGTCCTCGCGCTTGGTCTCGATCCAGGCCACGGGGGCTATTCGTGGGGGTGAGCGACGTCGAGGGGGACGGGACGGGCGGCAGCGCTCTCGAGGAGACCCTGCACGATCCCGTGATCGATTCTCCCAACGACCTCAGGCTGGGTTGCCACGGTTGTGCACAGAGGGCAGAACTGGGAGATGATCCGGTTCTCTGCCGGATCGGTTGATGCTCCGAGACCCTTGCCCATCATCGACCTGGCTACCGCCATTGCGGCCTCTTCGAAACCTTCGTCACTTGTCATCCCGATCTCGGCTGCCAGTTCGACGCCATAGTCGTGGCCGACCGCCGAAGCGATCTCGAGTGCTCGGCCATCGTCAAGCTCCGCGATGACCTTCGTGAGCAGCTCAGCGAGCCGGTCGTACTTCCTGGCCGAATAGTGAACGGTCACGGACTTCTCGGTCACCTCGTAGCGTTTTGCAGGTCTACCTGCGGTTGGTGAGGCAACGGGGAGATCCGAGATTCGGATGAATCCATCATGAAGCAACTTGTCGAGGTGGTGTCGCGCGACATTCGGATGAATGTCGAAGACAGACGCAATCTGATTTGCCGTCACCGGTTCGTGGGCTTCGCGCACCATCACATAGATACCCCGGCGAGTCGTATCCCCCAGAGCACCTGTGATCGCTTTGATCTGCTTGTCGAATGTCTCTGACTGCATGATCTCTCCTGACATCGTCATGATACGGCTGTACGGACAGGTTGTACGCCGTGGCCAACGGAGAGTTGAACCGGGTGGCTCGCTAGCCTTATTTCCACTACCCCAATAGGAGTTCCAAGTGGTTGATATTGCAGCGGTACGTAGCGCGGTCGAACAGGTTCAGGACCCCGAGATCCACAAGGGCCTGGGTGAACTCGGCATGGTGCGCGAGATCACGGAATCCGACGGAGCGGTTGACGTGACGGTCGCTCTGACCATCCCCGGCTGCCCTCTCAAGGACACGCTCACCAAGGACGTCACCGCCGCAGCAATGACCGTCGACGGTGTCAACTCGGTGAACGTCACGTTCACGTCGATGACAGACCAAGAGCGTGCTGCCCTGTCAGCCGACCTGCGCGGCGGAAGCGCCGATGACCGTGAGATCAAATT
>CBETWC010000458.1:0-1741 GCA_965539925.1 uncultured bacterium | reverse complement strand
TCAGCTATCAGCCAGCAATGGGGCATGGTCCTGCCGTACCGGGTTTGCAGGCTCAGTTCTTGGCTCTCGTGGATACCAGCTCGTCGTCTGGATAGCAGTAGGCCCAGTACTCGCTGGGTTCCTTGGATCTCACGACGCCGTGGCCGGTGTCGTTCCAGTGTTTGCGAGCGTGCCTGTTCTTGGAGTCGTCACAGCATCCCGTGTGGCCGCAGGCGACGCAGAAGCGCAGATGGACCCATGTGTCCCCGATGGCGAGGCAGTCCCCGCAACCACCTTCCGGCATGTCAACGAGGGGGATGTTCTCGAGATGGGGGCATGGTGCGGTCATTGACTCTCCCTTGTGTGCTTCAGTCGGTTTCCTGGGTGATCGGTAGTGACACGGTGAATATCGTCGCGGTGGAATCGGAAGTGACGGTGAGCGAGCCTCGGTGCTGTGTGACGACGATGCTGTAGGCGGTGTCGAGTCCGAGGCCCGTGCCTTTCCCTGGTTCCTTCGTTGTGTAGAACGCCTCAAAGATCCTGTCGATGACATCATCGGGAATGGGCGGACCATTGTTCTCAACCTGGACCACGATGCGTCCGTCACCCTGGAATGCGCGGATCGTGATGGAGCCGTTCGGAAGCTCTGCTTCGCGGATCGCGTCGGCGGCGTTGTCGATGAGGTTCGTCCACACCTGGTTCAGCTGACTTCCGTATGCAACGATGCTGGGAAGGTCGTCGGCGAAGTCGGTGGTGATTGCAATGTCCTTCGTCTTCGATCGAAGGATCAGAAGCGTGTCCTCGATGCCCTTGGCGACGTTCACCTCTTGCACAGGAGCCTGATCGAGGAACGAGTACGACTTGAGAGCTCCGACGAGTTCAGAGAGCCGACGGGACCCTTCGGTGACTTCAGCGAGCAGGGAAGACATCCCGCCGAGTGTGGCGACGAACGTGACCGCGGCCCCGGCAGCGCTGCCATCGAGTCCGCTGAGATCCTCGGCGACGAATCCTGATGAGACAAGGCTTGAAGCAGTCTGCCACGGTTCCTCGACTCCGAGGGACGTGAGTGTCTGCACTATTGACTCCTCCGCGTCGGCCCTCGTCATGGCTGACAGCGACCGCCCGAGTTGAGACGGCTCGGGCAGCACCGCATCTGGTGGCAGTTGTCTGGCCGCGCGGACGAGCTGCTCGAGGCCTTCGGAGAGTCCGATGGAGCCGCTCGTCACCGCAGCGGCAGGATTGTTCATCTCGTGGGCAAGGCCTGCGGTAAGCACACCGATCTGAGCCATGCGTTCGGACTGCCGCACCCTGGACTCCTGCTCCCTCCACCGTGAGATGAACACGGAGAACAGGGCACGATTCGCCTCGACGCTTGTGGCGAGAACGTCGTCGAGACACGATCGTGGGATGGAGATGAGTCGAACCGGAGTGATCGCGCGAGCACCTGCATTGCGGGGCTCTCCGGACAGAAGCGCCATCTCACCGACCACGTCACCGGGACCCGATACCGCAATGCGCACTTGGCGCCCCGCGGATTCCTTGAGGATCTCGAGGTCACCTTCCGCGATGACGTAGGCACTGTCTGCCTCGTCGCCTTCGTCGAAGAGTGTCTCGCCCTTGACCATGTCGATCTCGGAGATGCCTGAGCCCAGACGCGCCAGATCCGCATCCGGAAGCTTCGCGAACAGCGGGACAGTCCCGAGGTCGAATTCGGTCACACGGTGTCCAGGTATCGGTGGACGAAGCTCACAGCGATCGAACC
>CBETWC010000457.1:0-1753 GCA_965539925.1 uncultured bacterium | reverse complement strand
GTGACCTCGAGTATGCCACCCTGGAATGGGTCGACTGGTTCAACCACCGACGCATCCTTGAACCAATCGGAGACATCCCACCAGTCGAGTACGAAGCCAACTACTACCGTGAGAACAGTCCAGCCGACACAGCTGGACTCAAACCAAACAGTCTCCGATGAATCCGGACCGGATCACCTCCTCAGCGGCCCGTCGGACTATCTGGCGACACGACTCGCGGGTCTTGTCGGAGTCCCCACTGTGATCGCGGTACTTGCTGTGGCAATGATCACCTTGCTGTTGACGACGGTTGCATCGAACACAGCATCGGCGGCGATTCTGATCCCTTTGGCGCTCCCGCTCGCCGGTGTGCTGGGAGTGAACGCAACAGACCCGTTGTGATTGTGGCGATAGCGTCATCGATCGACTTCGCTCTGGTGATTGGGACGCCCCCAACCATGATCGCGTATGCCACACATCTCTACACGGCGGGCGAGATCTTTCGAAAGGGAATCATCCTGGATCTCGCTGGCATCGCTCTCCTCGTCTTCGTCATTGCGCGGATCTGGGACCTGCTGGCGCTCTACTGATCGCTGGGCTGATGCGGTCAGCACGGGCTACCTTTAGAGATGATGAGAACGTGCACTTCTGGACTTCGCGAGACGTAAGGATGAGCGATCCCACTACTTCCTTGACGCCTTCCGATTCGATTGTGGCAACCAAGTACTGGCATCGGTTGGAGGACGGGCGCCTCCAGTGCGATATGTGTCCGCGTTTGTGCAAACTGCGAGACCGGCAACGGGGTCTGTGCTTCGTGCGCTCCCGCCAGGACGACCAGATCGTGCTCACGACGTACGGCAGGGCCAGTGGCTTCTGTGTCGACCCCATCGAGAAGAAGCCACTGAACCACTTTCTTCCCGGCACTGCCGTACTGTCATTCGGGACGGCAGGATGCAATCTCGCCTGTCGCTTCTGCCAGAACTGGGATATCTCAAAATCTCGCGAGTACGACACGCTCGCGGACCAGGCCTCACCGGAGACAATCGCCAGTCGCGCCATCGACCTCGGCTGTAAGAGTGTTGCATTCACGTACAACGACCCCGTCATCTTCCACGAGTTCGCCATTGACGTCGCAGCTGCGTGCACAGCAGTGGGAGTGAAAACCGTGGCCGTCACTGCCGGCTACGTCATGCCCGAGCCCCGAGCCGAGTTCTATGCGCGCATCGATGCGGCCAACGTGGATCTGAAGGGGTTCACCGAGGAGTTCTATCGCAAGGTATGCGCGGGACATCTCGACCCTGTCCTTGAAACGCTCGAGTACATCCACAACGAAACGGACACATGGCTCGAGGTGACGACGCTGCTGATCCCCGGGCTCAACGATTCGCCGTCCGAGATCGACCAGCTCACATCCTGGATCGTGGAGCGCCTGGGACCTGACGTGCCTTTGCACTTCACGGCGTTCCATCCCGACTTCAAGATGCTGGACCGGCCCCCAACGCCGCCAGCGACGCTCACAATGGCGAGGCGTGTCGGGTTGGACGCCGGCCTGCGGTATGTCTACACGGGCAACGTCCACGACCCTGCGGGACAGGCCACGTACTGCCACGAGTGCGGTGCGGTGGTCATCCAGCGGAGCCGGTACTGGCTTGGCCACTGGGGTATAGATGAGGCTGGTCGTTGTCTCGAGTGTGGAACCCTCTGCGCTGGGGTGTTCGACCCCGCAGGGCCCGGCACCTGGGGCGTTCGACGCCTTCCGATCCGTCTCGCTGGC
>CBETWC010000456.1:0-1753 GCA_965539925.1 uncultured bacterium | reverse complement strand
CGGATCACGATCCCTGCCCCACCGTGGGCGCGCGACTCTCCAATGGCGAGTGTGCCGCCGGCTCCTTCGACGGTTCTTCGGACGATGTCGAGGCCGAGACCGGTCGAGTCACCGCTCGAGGTTCCCCGATCAATGACAGATCCGTCGCTGAAGCCCCTTCCGGCGTCTTCGACAGCGAGGATGACGACATCCTCCTCCACCTCCACATGCACGAGGAACGGTGTCCCATCAGGGGTGTGAGCAAGCACATTCTCGATCAGCGCATCGACCAGCGCCTCAGCATCACCGTCGGGAATCGCAACCGGAGCGGCAAGGTCGCCAACGTCGAGATCAACACCACGACCCTGCTCCAACGCAAGCGGATGCCAGAATTCGGCGCGCTTGACCACGACCGCCGCGAGGTCGCACCACTCCTCGGACTCCCTACGAACCGGCCGTCTGGCTTCACGAATGATGAAATCGGTCGTTCGTTGCAGTTCGTCGAGGTCAGCGTCGAGACGGTCCTTCTCTGGCCCGCTCTCCAATCCATCGACACTGAGTCGCGCAGCGGTCAGAGGCGTGCGCAGTCGATGAGCAAGATCAGCAGCCGATTCACGCTCTGCCTGAAGGAGACGACCGATGCGGTCAGCAAGACGATTCAGCTCAAGGCCTACCTCCTCGATCTCGTGGGGGCCAGCGGGATCCACGCGGACAGAGAGATCACCGTGACCGAGCTTGCTCGCAGTGGCTGACAGCTCCTTTACGGGTACGACCATCGAACGTCCAAGCCGGTCCGCAACCCACATGGCCATCAGAACGAGCGCAACTCCGAGAAGACCGAGGATGACCCAGCTACGCCTGACACCAGCGGTGAGCATGTCATCCGACGCGAAAACCCGCACCACAGCTGTCTCCCCATCTGGCTGGATGACCGGGATGTAGACGGCTTGGCCGCCATCAACCGTGGCGATGAAAGAACTCCCAGCGAGCGCAAGCGTCAGGTCTTCATCCGATGGCACATCACGGCCCACGACGGTTCCGTCGGGGAGGATCACGGATCCATTCACAGACTCGATACGATCCTCGCCGATCGTATCGATCGCGGTCTCCAGATCGTTCTCAACAGTGAGTACAGACAGGACGCGGGCGAGACTCTCAGCTTCGCGTTCGGCTGATGAGACGGCGCGGTCATGGGCCAGATCGCTGACGAGGATGAACAGCGGCACGAGGAACGCCAGGACAACCATTGCGGTGACGGCACCGGTCAGCAGTATGAGCCGACGTCTCACTTGGTCGGGTCTACAAGCCGGACACCCACACCCCTACGCGTGTGGAGGTACTTCGGTTCAGCTGCACTCTCTCCGAGTTCCTTGCGTAGCCACGAAATGTGGACGTCGACGGTCTTGTCTGCACCGCCGTATGGCTGTCGCCACACTTCCGCGAGGAGTTCTCGCTTGCTGATGAGCTTCCCTGGTCGGCTCGCTAGGTAGGCAAGGAGGTCGAAGGCCCTTGCCGTCAGATCGAGCTCACGCTCGTCGAGAGTCGCCTCATGCGCGTCGAGGTCCAGCCTCAATCCCCCAACAATGATGGTGTCGTCCTCGGACTGGTCACCAGAACGTCGCAGCACGGCACGGATCCGTGCTGCGAGGTGGTCAGCGGAATACGGCTTGATGACGTAGTCGTCGGCACCGGCATCCAGGACACTGATGATGTCGGACTCATCGTCGCGTGCCGTGGCAACAACAACCGGAACCTGGCTGACGGCACGGATCAT
>CBETWC010000455.1:0-1753 GCA_965539925.1 uncultured bacterium | reverse complement strand
GTGATCCCGCTTGAGCACCGTTCGCCGCGGGCAGAGCGCCTGGACAGTCTCGTTTTGCACGACAACCCAATCACCGACCGCGAGCTGCATTGTTCGCGGGAAGGACACGTGCTGGATCGACTCACCATCCGAGACGAGCACTTTGATGCCGTCGTGGCGAACCACACGAACAGGGACTCCCGGTGTATCGATGGCGTCGCGTTCTGCCTGCCAGGTGTCGTTCCACCCGAGGTCAGTAAGCCCGCTCAACCAAGTGCCCTGTCGAGGTCGGAGAGGAGGTCATCAACATGCTCAACGCCAACGGAGAGCCGCACGAGATCCTCGGGAACCTCGAGGTCGGTGCCTTCGACCGACATGTGCGTCATGGCGGCCGGGAGTTCGATCAGGGATTCGACACCTCCGAGCGACTCGGCGAGGAAGAAGAGCCTCGTCTTCTTTACGATCGATTCAGCAGCCTCGAGGCCACCCGTTGGTGTGAAAGAGATCATGCCCCCGAAGCCAGACATCTGACGCCGTGCGATTTCGTGACCGGGGTCGCCGGGAAGCCCCGGATACCAAACATTCGCCACTCTCGGGTCATCATCAAGGAATCTGGAGATCATCGCGGCATTCTCGTTGTGGCGCTCCATCCGCAGTGCCAATGTCTTGACACCTCTCAGGGTCAGGTAGGAGTCGAACGGACCGGGAATGGGGCCCGTTGCATTCTGGAGGAACCGGAGACGTTCCAACAACTCGTCATCGTTCGTGACGATCGCTCCCCCAACCGTGTCCGAGTGGCCTCCCAGGTACTTGGTTGAGCTGTGCACCACCATGTCGGCCCCAAGATCAAGGGGCTGTTGGAGATACGGCGTTGCAAACGTGTTGTCGACAACCAGCCATGCTCCACTGGCGTTCGCCGCCTCGGCCGCAACCGCGATGTCAATGATCCGCAGAAGCGGGTTCGTTGGGGTCTCGACCCAGATGAGCTTCGTGTTCTCATTGATGGCGGCGTCGATGCCTCCGCGCGTCGTGAGATCACCTGCGGTCCACTCGATTCCGTGCTCCGTGAGCACTTTGGCAACCAGCCTAAACGTGCCTCCGTACGCGTCGTTGGGCAGCACGATGTGATCACCGGGCTTGAGCATGTACCCGATCATCGCCGTTGCGGCGAGGCCTGATGAGGTTGCCACACAACCACCGGAATCGGCTGCGCCAACTCCTTCGAGTGCCGCAAGCTGCGTCTGGAGTGCGGTGCGCGTCGGATTGTCCGTCCGGGAGTACTCGTATCCCTTGTGCACGCCGGGAGCTTCCTGCACATAAGTTGACGTCGCGTAGATGGGTACGACCGCAGCGCCCGTGGTCGGATCAGGCTCCTGCCCGGCATGGATAGCGATGGTCTCGAACTGATCTTCTGTCATGTGGCGGTCATCCTATGCATCTGCTCAGAGGGCTATGACTTCGAGGCCGGGGATATCGGAGAAGTCACCATCCTGGGTCACCACAGGCATGTCGTGAGCAATCGCGGTCGCCGCAATCCAGCTGTCATTGATCTCCATGCGACGCCCGTCAAGTTTCAGGTCGGCAATCAGCCGGGCCCAAGCTTCCGTCACCCGATTGTCAACATCAAGCGCATCGAACAGCATTGCGATCTCCAAAGTCGCCAGACGCGTCTTGCGCGTCTCGAGATCTCCGGCCATGAGAACACCAAGGCGAAGTTCGCCAATCGTGATGGCCGAAACAGAGAGATCAGACGGTGGCTCGCCAAGCAGTGGGC
>CBETWC010000454.1:0-1760 GCA_965539925.1 uncultured bacterium | reverse complement strand
TGTCTCGTCTTGTCGAGACTTGTTCTTGGAGACCTTTCGCCCAATCACAACACCAACTGCGGCAACGGCTCCTGCAGCGGCAACAACGGCCTTCTTACCCACTAGAACCTCCTGTTTGTACCGATCGTAGGACTTCGCTCAAGGATCGGAGTCGGAACGCCGATGGAACACCATGAAGTTGTTCAGGAGACGCTCTAGAACGTCCAAGAGCGAGGATCGAGCCTACGACGCTGCAGTCAATGACCGCATGCGGATGGTTCTTGCTCGTGAGACGAACCACGACGATGCTCAGAGCGTGGAGAACCGCCTCCGCAACATGGCCTACGGCACCAACAGGGAGTAGGTCAGGTTTCTGGCGTCAGGCGTTAGGCGTTGGATTCGGGCTTGAAGAAGGTTGCCAGCTGCGCCCCTGCTGCCACCACCCCGACCACAACGGCGCCCGCACCAACCCAACCGTCGAGAAGCGTGTCGAGGCCAAGTGCTGCATCGAGGGAGACCGAACCGGGTCCGGCGATCGCCACAGCAACTGCGATGCCTGACAGCGTGAAGATGTACTCCCATCCCTCATCGGGCCGAGCGGTTACCCAGAACCCGACCTTTCGGTGCACCGATACGAACGCAACGGTCATGACACCTATCACGCCGGCAACCGCAGCCGATGTGATCAGTCCGAGGATCAGCAGGACACCCACGCCGATCTCAGTCGCTGTGGAGGCGAACCACTGGAGTATGGGAGACCGGAACCCGATCGATCCGAACCAGTTCGATGTCTTTGTCTTTCCACGGGCATGTTTCACCCCGTGGGCGAGCATGACGCCGCCAAGGACGAGGCGCAGGATGAGCGAGGCAATGTCATACGGTTCCATTGGGATTCCTTCCGATCTGGTGTGAACAACGAAAGTCAACCTTCCGACATTCCCGGCGGGTCGTCCAAGTGCATGGATGGGAGGGGTTGGCAGGCGTAGAATGGATTCAGCAGGAACGGAGGTGACCATGGAACTGTCCAGCCGAAAGATCGAAGAGATGCGCTTCAGCTCGGTCCTGCGCGGGTACGATCGCGACGACGTTGACGGTTTCGTGGCTGACTGCGCGGCGTACACGAGCGATCTCGAACAGAGGACAAAGATCGCCGAGGTTCACGCTGCAGCCGCCAAGAAGGAACTCACAGAGTTGCGGTCGGAGATCCAGGTCCAGCTGGAGGAGGCGACCGCTGCAAGGCGCAAGATCATCGAGGAAGCAAGAGCCGAGGCCGATCGAGTACTCAACGAAGCTCGGCTCGACTCGAAGTCGATTCGTGAGGAGGCGGAAGCCGATCGCACCTCGATTGAAGCTCAGCTCGCAGAGATTCGCCTACTACTGGAATCAGCTCGGGAGAGCGTCAAAGACGCAACCGAGCCTCAACCTGACTTCGTCGTCGATATTCGCGAGGGCGCTGCCAAAGTCGAGGGCCACAGCACAACGAGCTAGGGCTCTGTGATTGCAGCAAGAACGAAGCTGTAGATGTCGTCGACGATGTCTGACCTGTCGAAGCGGCCGCTCTCGTCATACCAGCGGTCCATTGCATTGAGGATTGACAGGATGTAGATCGTCGCGAGGCGCGAGTCGCAGTCTCCACGAAAGACACCCTCGTCCACACCTGACGCGACCGTCGAACGGAACGCTTCCTCGTATCTGTCCCTGATGTCGCGCACACGCTCCTGTTCGGGCGGGTCCAGGAAATCAACCTCGGTGAGGTAGGTCCTGGCCTCGGGCCGATGGTC
>CBETWC010000453.1:0-1760 GCA_965539925.1 uncultured bacterium | reverse complement strand
TGATTCTCGTGTTCGGCTTCGAGTCCGATACAGAAGTGCCTCCCGAGCTTGCCGAGGGTCAACCAGCGCCGAAGACGTTTGTGGCACCCCGATCCATCGACGGTATAGCGGATCCGGACAAGACCGAGGCTGCGAGGACAGCGGCCGAGAACAACGTGCCCGCTCCATACACCATCAATCAGGCGACAAACCAGGGTGTTCTCAGCGCGATCAACGCCTTCTATGCCCAGCTCGACGATGGTGCTCTTGAGCCGCCGCCGGCTATTCAGACGAGTACGGTTCCTGACCTTCGGGGTATGACGGCCGCAGAGGCCGAGGCTGCCGCGGCCGAGGTGAACCTGCTTGTAACCGTCGTGCTTGTCCTTGAACCGACCGACGAGGCTGACGATGGGACCGTCGCCGAGCAAGCTCCGTCACCCGGGACCGAGGTCAACGAGGGCTCAAGCATCGATGTCGGCATGTACGTTCTCGGATCATCGTCGACGACCACCGGCGAAACCACAACGACCGTACCGGACACGACCACGACAACCCTTGCCCACAGAGACGTTGAGAACCAGGTGCAGGATCTCATGCAGGTCCATGCGATTCTCACGGAGCCAACCGTGAGGCAGTTCGTTGATCTCAATGGCAAGGACCTCGATCGAATCGCGACTGGCGAGGCGTCGGTGTTCCCGCAGATGCAGGCGACGTCCATTGAATGGGCGACCGAGGAGCTCGCCGAGGGGATCCGCGGATCCGGTGAGCTCAACGAGGTCCAGAACAAGTATCTCAACCCGACGACGCGGCCTCCGATCTCGATCTTCGGTTTGAGCGAGGCTGACCTCGAGGAGACCCACGAGGCCATTGCGAGCCTCGTGGCTCGAAGGCTCCAGACGAACGAAACTGTGGACACGACCCAGTGGGAACTTGACAAGCAGGCCGAGCGTGACGCGGTGCCCGAGCAAACCACGAGCTATGCAGGAAACGAGACGATCGTTGAGAAGGGCCAACCGCTCACGTCAGTCCAGGTGACAGCGATTCGTGAACTCGGGCTCTACGAGCCAGAAGTCGCCGCAGGGGTGCCGCGCAATGCGCTGATCCTGTTCGGGATCATCAGCATCCTCATCACGGCATTCCTGCTCAAGAGGATCGCGCCGAAGGACTTCAAGCGTCCTCGACGCGTCGCACTGATGGGCATCATCCTGATCCTCGCCGCGGCTGCATCGCGGATTCCTGAGATCGTCTCTGGTTCCGACCACACCGTTGGGTACATCATCCCTGCCGTAGCCATCGGCGTGATGGCATCGATCCTCTTCGAACAACGCACCGCCCTGCTGCTCGCGATTCCGATGGCCGGTTTCACAGCGATCTCAACCGGGGATATCGCGTTCACCGTCTACGCCGGAATCGCTGCGGCCATACCCGTTGCGTTTGTATCGAGCGTCTCGACAAGATCTCAGCTGCGGCTCTCCGTTCTTGGAGCGGCAGCGGTAGCCGCTCCGGTTGCGGCCGGACTCGAGTTCCTGTTCATACCAGATCACACCGGTATCGCGGCTCTCCAGGCAGGCACATGGGCGTTCATCGGCGCCGTCGTCGGCGGATTCATCGGCCAAGGCCTCGTGTCGTTCCTCGAGAACGCCTTCGGAGTCACGACGTCGATGTCGCTACTTGACCTTCTTGACCGCAACCATCCCGCTCTTCAGCTTCTCGAGGAGAAGGCGCCTGGCACCTTCAACCACTCGATGTTGGTGGGGTCCATTGCTGGCAAGGCTGCTCGA
>CBETWC010000452.1:0-1771 GCA_965539925.1 uncultured bacterium | reverse complement strand
TGCGTCCGATACCGATATGACGCCGTTCGACACCGGTGCCTATGCGTCGAGTACAACGTACATCTCCGGGATGGCCACCAAGAAAGCAGCGGAACAAGTTCGCGACCAGATTCTCGACAGGGCCGCTCTGCTCCTGGAAGTGGATACGGAGTCGATCGAGTTGCACGACAACGCCGCGTGGGGACCCGATGGAAACTCGGTCACACTCGAATCGATCGCCCTGTCGAGCCTGCACCAGGAGGCCCAGCACCAGATCATGGCGACGGCGTCGTACGTCTCCCCCGAGTCACCGCCACCATACGCGGCACAGTTCGTTGCCGTCGAGGTCGACATCGAGACGGGGCAGGTCACCGTTGACGAGCTCGTCATGGCAGTCGACTGCGGCGTACCGATCAATCCCGTGACGGCCTCAGGACAGGTCGAGGGCGGCATGGTCCAGGCTCTCGGCTACGGGCACTGTGAGGAGATGGTGTACGACGCAGACGGCAGGATGCTGAATCCAACCTTCGGTCCGTACAAGATCTACCGATCCGACGAGATGCCGCGCCTCGAGGCGATCCTCGTCCAGACGATGGAGGCGTCCGGCCCCTTCGGTGCCAAGGCCATTGCGGAGATTCCCAAGGATGGCGTTGCTCCTGCCATGCGCAACGCCATTGCCGACGCCACAGGCGTCCGGATTGCCGACATCCCATTCACGCCCGAGCGTGTCTGGCAAGCCTTGCAGAACGCGTGAGTGCTGTCGGTCCTGATCGGATCCTCGCCGAACTCGGCGAGGCCATGGAAGCAGGTCGGCGCGTCGTCCTTGCCACAATCGTCACAACTGAGGGATCGGTGCCTCGCCACGCAGGCACCAAGATGGTCGTGCATGCCGACGGCACCGCCATCGGCACCGTCGGCGGAGGCAAGGTCGAATCTGCAATCCGAGCCGATGCCCTCTCTGCACTCGAACAGAACGAACCAGGACTTCGTACCTACACACTGCACGATCCCCAACGCGGTGATCCGGGCCTGTGTGGTGGCACGATGACCGTCTATCTGGAGCCCTACATGACCGCTCATACCGTATATGTCATTGGCTGTGGCCACGTGGGGAAGGCCGTTGTGGACCTTGCACACTGGCTTGGCTATCGCACCGTTGCCGTGGACGAAAGGCCCGAACAACTCACCGAAGAGGCGATGCCGCACGCAGACATTCGATTCATTGGAACAGCGCCAGATGCCCTCGAGGCACACCCGATCACGGAGGACACCTCCGTTGTCGTGGTCACGAGAAGCCACGAGCTCGACGCCCAGATCGCGCCTGTTCTGCTGGAGACATCCGCGAGATACATCGGTGTCATGGGGAGCAAGCGTCGCTGGACAACCACTCGGGAACTCATCGCCGACAGCGGCGTGTCAGAGGAGTCGTTGGGCCGGATCCACAATCCCGTGGGAATCGACATCGGGGCCGAAACCGTTGAGGAGATCGCCGTTTCGATCATGTCAGAGATCATCGCGTCGAATACGCTTGGGGCCTCGTGACCGACTTCTCCGATCAACTCGTTGTCGTTCGCGGCGGTGGAGATCTCGGATCCGGCGTGATCTGGCGCCTTCGGCGTGTGGGCTTCCGCGTGGTTGTGCTGGAACTCGACAGACCACAGACGGTGCGTCGCACGGTCGCGTTCTCATCAGCGGTAACCAACGGTCACGTCGCGATCGATGGCATCGAAGGAGTCCGGGTCGATTCGGTTGACGAAGCGCTGGAGACCGCACAACGTGGTGTTGTTTCAGT
>CBETWC010000451.1:0-1776 GCA_965539925.1 uncultured bacterium | reverse complement strand
GATGAGGAACCGATGATCGTTGAAGCCGATGGTGGATGGCTCGTTGACGCCCGCCTCGACGTTGATGACCTTGCCGAAGTGGTCGGAATCGAGCTTCCGTCTGATGAGTGGGACACGGTTGGCGGACTTGTTCTTGAGCTTGCGGGCAGGGTTCCCGAGGAGGGTGAGGCCTTTGACCACGACGGTCTCGTCTTCACTGCCTACTCGGTTCAGGGAAGACGTGTAGCCAAGGTGAAAGTGAACCGGTCATGAGCCATTTCGAGACGCGGTCAGGGTTCGTTTCGATCGTTGGTCGACCGAACGTGGGAAAGTCAACATTGGTCAACGCTCTGGTCGGTGAGAAGGTCGCGATCACCTCAGTTCGACCCCAGACGACAAGGAACACGATCCGGGGGATAGTGACTCTCGAGGAGGAGAACACCCAGCTTGTTCTCGTCGACACACCGGGGATCCACAAACCACGCACTGCCCTCGGTGAGCGGCTCAACACATTGGTCTACGGCTCGCTCGCCGAGGCCGACGCTGTTCTGTTCGTGCTCGACGCCACGAAGCCGATCGGTCCGGGCGATCGACTCATCGCTGAACGTTTGAAGGCATCGGAGACTCCGGTGGTTGTAGCTGTCAACAAGGTCGACAAGGTGGCAAAGACTTCCATCCTCGAACATCTCGCCGAGGCGGGTGAGTGGGGGTTCGAGGCATACGTTCCGATATCGGCACTCAAGTCTGACGGTTTGGATCTGCTCCTCGGTGAACTCGCTGGACTCTGCGAGCCGGGGCCGTTCTTCTTTCCTCCTGATGCACGGTCGGACCAGCCGGATGAGCTGCTTGCCGCAGAGTTGATCCGAGAGAAGTACCTCGCCCGTCTTCGAGATGAGCTGCCACATTCGCTTGCGGTGGTCATCAACGATCTGGAGACCCTCGACAACGGCGTGGTCCACATCGACGCCACGGCGTACGTGGAGCGCGACTCGCAGAAGGGCATGGTCATCGGCAAGGGCGGAAAGCTCGTGCGCGACGTCGGTACCGAGGCACGAGCAGACCTCGAGAAGCTGTTCGGCACCAAGGTGTTCCTCGAACTCAACGTGAAGGTCGAAAAGGACTGGCAACGCCAGGACGAGATGCTCGACCGCCTTGGTTTCTGACGAGCGAAGCTCGTCAGAAACCAAGGCGGAGATCGCTCGCTTCGCTCGTTGTCAGAATCAAGACCGGTCGCTGCGCTCCCTCCAAGATTCAAGACTCTTTCTCTTGATTCTTGACTCTTAATTCTTGACTCTTTGCTCTAACGTCTGTCCCTATGGCTATCCGCAACGACCAAGGCATCGTGCTTCGGGGCTACCCGTTTGGTGAGTCGCATCGCGTCGTCGTGCTTGTGAGCCCGAATCATGGCAAGCTCCGTACGGTCGCCAAGGGTGTTCGCAAGACCAAGAGCCGGTTCGGTGGCAGGCTCGAGCCGTTCACACATGTCGAGGTGGTGTTGTACGAGGGCAGGAACCTCGACACGATTACGCAGGTGTCCACGATTAACGCGTTCGGAGAGCTCCGCAATCATCTCGACAGGGTCCTGGCTGCTTCATCCATGGTCGAAGTGGTCGATGCGGTTGTGCAGGAAGATGAGCCTTCCCTTCGGATGTTCCTGCTCCTGCAGCGCGGACTGACCGTGCTTGACCATCGTGACCCTCATCCCGATCTTGTCACGTCCTTCCTCCTCAAGGCTGCAGACGACATCGGTGTGGCTCCAGCACTCAGTTCATGCGCAGGCTGCGGTACGGAAGATGA
>CBETWC010000450.1:0-1787 GCA_965539925.1 uncultured bacterium | reverse complement strand
GTCCCCGCCCTCGAGAAAGGGGCCGTCGTTCGATGAATAGAACACGGGAGATTCCCCCAGCTGCATGATCTCCTCATTGATCCTGCTCATGGAACGGACGGTGATGCATGATCCGGAGCGAGAGCGCCGACAGAGGGATTGGAAACTCAGATCGTTTCTTCGGTTGAACGCGCTACTCGCTGTTGGTTTCCCAATCGTTGAAGAACGTCATCTCTTCCACCCGGTTGGTGAAACCTCCGTGACACGCTGGCCAGATCGTTGGGTCTACTCCTCAGAACGTGGACCATGGATACCGAGAGGGCCCAGAAGCCGTACCTCCCTTGAGATCTGAGAGGTTCGGCGCACAGCGTCCAACCTCCGAATTCGCGACATTGACGGGTCTGAACGATCGGTCGGATCGAGGAACCGACAGGCCTCTTCAGGTCGTTGGCGGACACTGACAGGAGAACCGGCATACCGAAGGGATTCGACATGAGACACACCAGTGTGCTGTTGATCGCAATAGCGATGCTGACAGCGAGTTGTTCATCTGGAGCCGCCGATACCACGGGTACGGCTGCTCAGGCCTCGGCCACCTCCTTTGTTCCGGCAACAACCACAACTGTCGATCAGACGACTACGACACCACCTGCTCTCGACTCGGGGGTGACCATCACCAAGGACGTCGCATATCTCGAGATGAATGGACACGAGTATTTGGTCGACGTGTACGTCCCGGATGGAGACGGTCCGTGGCCGGTCGTGGTCGCCCTCCACGGAGGCACGGTCCACAAGAAGAACTCGTACACCACACGCGTAGCGGAGGCGGCGGCGGAAGCGGGGATGCTCGTGTTCGCTCCGAACTGGGTTGAAGACTGGCCGAGCCTGTCCGCGATGAAGGCGGAATGGGTCCGGTCGACACTCCCGGCGCTGCAATGTGCGCTGGCGTTTGCCCAACAGGAGGCAGCTTCGTACGCGGGAGACCCGATCCGCACCGTCGTCTACGGCTCTTCGGCTGGTGGCACGTCCGGAGCTGGTCTTGTGCTTGGCCCAACTGCCGACCTCCCTCCCGGATGCCTAGCCCAGGTTCCGCCGACGGCACCGGTCGGCGCCGTTCTCGGTGACGCCGAGTATTTCGCACATGGTGGCTGGTGGGACGGGGCATTCGATGCAGGCATCCTGGACATGCAGACACTTGTCGCGGGGACTGTCGATCCAGCCTCCTGGCCCGCCGATATGTCCACGCGCTTCCATCTCTGGGCTGCCGCGGACGGCTCCTTCCCACGAACGTTTGACGATCCATGGGATGAGGACGGTTGGTTCGCTCAACGCGACCCCGACGGTTCGATCCGAGAAGACCTCGACGAACTCGGTGAACTCGACGACGGCATCATCAGCTACATCGATTCAGGGCTCCTCCTCTTCACCCGTCTCGAGCAGGCAGGTGTCGATGCGACCTTCGAGGTCTTCCCCGGAGACCACGCGACGGCCTTGCCGGTCCCCGAACTCGTCGCCTATCTCCTCGACGCAGCAGGTAGCAACTAGTGCGTCGATTCCTATCGATTCAGAAGCAGGGCGGTGGCATCATCGACGTTCAGGTGGGTGCCCTGCTCGTAGAGTTCCCGGTATCTGTCGGGGCCAAGGGCGTCTGTGGCCGCTTCGATGGCCGGTCGGGCAATCCGATCCTGGAACGGCGCCTTCTGCATCGCGAAGTGTGTGTCGCCGGCACCGAACAGCGCCGCGGCGCGTTCTGCCCGACCCCGGAGTTCGGCGAATGTGGCAGCTTGCAGCAGGGCGAGCCCGGTGTT
>CBETWC010000449.1:0-1788 GCA_965539925.1 uncultured bacterium | reverse complement strand
GGTTCCAACCACCGGGATCGCGGTCGTTCATCCAGACCAATCTCGGAAGGACCGTGACACTCGACACATCGATGATCCGCCGCGAACTCGGTATGGAGTTCAGAGACATGGACACATCCATCATCGCGACCGCCCATGACCTCATCCGCTGGGGCCAAGTGAGCGCTTAGGTGGGCACCGGACAAGTCGCGTAGGCTGTCACCTGGAAGTGAGGAGTGGCATGATCCTTGAGCGCGACGTTGAGCTCTCACATCTTGCAGAATTGGTTGAGGAAATCCCTCTGTCCGGTGGGCGGGTTGTGCTGGTGCGTGGCGAGGCAGGCATAGGCAAGAGCACACTCATCAACAGATTCCTCGATGCGTCGAGCGAACACTGCCACACCTTGATCGGCACATGTGACGATCTGTTCACGCCGCAGCCCCTCGGCCCGATCTGGGATCTCGCTCGCCAAGAACCATCGCTCGCAGCACCGCTCGCGGAAGGGGACCGCAGAGCGGTCATGGAGGCCACCCTCGACCTTCTGTCCCGGTCACTGCGTCCCACCGTTCTCGTGTTGGAAGACACCCAATGGGCAGACGAAGCCACACTCGATCTCGTCATGTTCCTGGGTCGCCGAATCGCACGGACAAGCGGGCTCCTCATCCTCACCTACCGCGATGTTGAGGTTGACGCGGAACATCCGCTGCGTCAGGTGATCGGGGACCTGCCTCCACAGAATCTCATTCGAATGTCGCTCAACCGACTCTCGCCCCAGGCCGTGACGTCGATGATCAAGGACAATCCGTTCGACGTCGACGAGATCCTCGCGCTCACCGGCGGGAATCCTCTCTTCATCACCGAGGTACTGGCATCCGGAATCGATGCAGTGCCTTTGTCAGTCAGAGACTCGGTTCTTGCGCGAGCATCGAAGCTCTCGACCCAGGCGCGCCGGATCCTCGACCTCGTGTCTGTCATTCCCGGCGAAGCCGAGAGGCCTCTCATCGCCAGAGTCGCTGAGCCCACCGACATGCAGTTGGCAGAAGCCACACGCCAAGGTCTCCTCCTTGTGACTGATGATTCCCTCTCATTCCCCCACGATCTCCAACGCAGAGCAATCGAGTCATCGCTGACTCCTTCGGACCGTCGCAGCCTCAATCAGCAGGTGCTCGACGCCTTGGGTGCATCGGCCGAACCGGCTCGGCTCGTTCACCATGCAAGAGAGGCCGACAACTCCGACGCGATCATCGTGTTTGCGCCACAAGCAGCGAGAGCAGCGATCGCTATCGAGAGCACGACAGAGGCCGCCGCGCACTTCCGAACGCTGGAGCCCTACCTCGATCGGATGGAGATCAGCGAGCGAGCGGCCGTCCTCCATGATTGGGGGAGGGAGGAGTACTACCTCAACAACTCAGACTCAATCGAGATACTTGATCGGGCGATCGCTGCCTATCGGTTGGCGGGCGATGAGCAGGGGTTGGCTCGGACGCTGACCAGGGCTGGTCGGGTCAACAGCACATTCGCTCGCCCCACCGAGGCGCTGGCCTACTCAGCCGAGGCGATCGAGATCCTCGAAAGGTATGGACCCAGTTCAGACCTCGCACAGTCGCTCGGAGACCGGGCATTCCTGGAGTTCTTCTATACGGACAGAGACGACGCAGTACTCCCCTTCGTTGTCCGGGCCATGGCCGTTGCCGAAGAGGTCGGGGATGATGTGTCGATGACCAATGCTCTCAATGTCAAGGCGCATCTCGTCTACAGCCGCGGCGACAAGGGGGGTATGGCCCTGATGGAGGAGAGCCTCGACCGTGC
>CBETWC010000448.1:0-1791 GCA_965539925.1 uncultured bacterium | reverse complement strand
GTAATGTGTCACTCGATGACCTCCGGTGACCGGGTTTCCCCTTCTAACAGAAAGGAAACCCCTTCGAAATTCGAAGGTGGGCGTTTCGAGCGGTTCGGGGTCGATCGGTTCACTGTCTCGTTTCCGGTGTCAGATGTGGCTGCGAATCCCGACTGGTATCGGGTCTCGATCACGAACTTGAGCGGCGTACCGGCGACCGATCGAAGCTCAGTTGTGCCGATAGTCGAGGGCGTCAACGCCTTCGTTGGTTCACGAGATATTCCGGAGACGGGTCAGCAGTGGGCCAAGGTCGAAATCAATCCGGCGAGGGTTGCTGATCCCGGTGGGCATTCGTTGGTGTCGGCCGGTGACGCTGTCCAGATCATGGATGACGTGATCACGAAGGTGATCGAAGAGGGCTACTTCCAACCGTTGATCGGATGTGTTGAGGAGGCGAACTGTAAGCGCCTCGATGTTGCGAGAGATTTCGAGAATGTGGCGCATCCAGAGTTCGTGATTGGTGGACTGATTGGTGTGCATCGTCCGTGGGCGAGAAAGACAGGGGTGTTCCACGACTCTTCGAGGAACGGTGCTCAGACGTTGCTGGTGGGTGGTCGGCAAAGTGAGGTTCGGCTGTACGACAAAGAGGCAGAGACTGCTGGGAAGGCGGTGGACGTGCTTCGATGGGAAGCTCAGTGCCGGGGTTCGTGGTTGGATCGGTACGGCGAAATTAGGAAGGTTGGAGATATCGACGGCGACCGGGTCGAGGCGCTCGGGATGAATCGTTGGGAGTGGTCAGCAATGGGGCAAGAGATCGTGAGTACAGCGCAGATGGTGACTGAGAAGGTCGCGCGGTCGGATCTGAGTCCGACAGTTCAGCGCAACGTGCTCGGATACTTGCTTCAGCAGGCGTACGGCTTCCCTTTGGACATGTCGTCGTCAACGGCAGCCAAGTACCGCAAGATCGCCCGTGAGGCAGGTATAGCAATGGCTTTGGACGGGCTCGACGTTGACGAACCGGGGTTCGCGGTGCACCTCGATATGGAAGCCGGAACGGAGGTACTCAGTGTCTGAGTCACGATGGCAACGGGCGTCCAAGAGCGCCAAGGTGGGCGCTGAGGTCTCGACGTTGGCTGACCTGTTAGCCGAGCGCGGCGTGCATCCGATCCGCCAGGTGACGGTGCTGTCGTACGTTGCGCTGTGGGGTCAGTTCCGCGATGCCCACGAGCGGGAACCGACGTCGGTTGATGAGCTGGCGGCAGGTGTCGGAGCTCCGAAACGAACGGTGTATCGGTGGCAGAAAGCGTTCCGTGAAACGTTCCCCGAATATCAATCGCCGGCGGTGCTCTGGGAAATTGCTCGAGGTCAGGTAGCCGGCGACGATCCGAAAGTGGTCGGTATGCAGATGGGCGCTGTGAAGCTGTGATCTGTTCGGACTGCGGTTGTGAGGTCGATCCGCTTGGAGACAGTCGGTACCGGTCGTGTTCGATCTGTGGTTGGACGTTCCATCACGGCTGTTGGATTGAACGGCTGAGCGAGGGAACGATTCCATGTCCAAGTCGTGAGGGCGGCTTCATTGCTCATGGGCATGCGGCCGGGTTGGGCTTGCTCGGCAACTAGACCACCGAACAGGAATGGCGAGGCCGATCGGGGGCCGGGGGCAGCTTGCTGACTCGGCCCCTTCGGTCTTGCTGGGCGATACCTAGCGGGGTCCAGAGTCGGCGTAGCCGATCACGTGTGACGGCCGTAGGTCGCTCTTGACGCTGCGGGCAGCTTCGATCCGATCCTTGGATTGAGGCACGGCTTGCCGGG
>CBETWC010000447.1:0-1804 GCA_965539925.1 uncultured bacterium | reverse complement strand
TCCATTCGAACAACATGTCCGACATGGGTGGGCTCCGCAAGAAGATGCCGATCACCTTCTGGACGTTCATTGCGGGCACACTGGCACTCATCGGGATCTTCCCGTTTGCCGGCTTCTTCTCCAAGGACGAGATCCTTGCGTCGATGAAGTACAGCGGGGAGAACGGCCAGGACATGGCGAACTTCATCCTGATCCTCGGTATCGCCGGTGCCTTCATCACAGCGTTCTACATGACCAGGGCCGTGGCGCTCACCTTCTTCGGGGAGTACAAGGGCTACGCAACTCCACACGAGTCGCCCAAGATGATGGCCTACCCGCTCATCGGTCTCGGGTTCTTTGCGGTGACTGCCGGTTGGGTCAACTTCCCCGGCGTCTACACGGGATTCACGACCTGGCTCGCAACCCGAGTGCCCCTCACCGGCATGGGCGACCATCATGCCGAAGGCCTCGACTGGGCACTCGTGGCGATCGTTACCCCGACAGTCCTCGCAGGGGTCGCCATTGGATGGTGGCTGTACGGCAAGGACAAGGCCACACAGGCAGAGCGCGACACCTTCCGCATTCCCGTGCTGTGGCCCCTGTTCGAGAACCTCTATTACATCGACGATTTCTACATGAACGGCATCGTGCGGCCCACCATGGGTCCGATCGCGAGGATCGTTCTGTGGTGGGACATGAACGTGATCGATGGCATCGTCAACGGTGTCGGTCTCGGCTCGCTTGGCATCGCCAAGGCGGTCAGGACAGTCGACGAGAACGTGGTCGACGGTGCCTACAACGAAATAGGCGCCGGCGTCGACGGACTCGGCAGCAGCCTGAGGCTGTCGTTCACCGGACGTGTCCAACAGTACGCGGCATTCAGTTTCATCGGCGTGATCGTGATCGCCGTTCTGTTCATCATTCTCTAGGAGGAGCAACGACATGGATTGGTTCGAGAACGGTTGGGGTTTGAGCCTCATCGTGTTCTTGCCTGTCGTCGGCGCGCTAGTCGTTCTGGCCATACCGAAGGCGAAGGAGACACTTCTCAAGTGGACTGCCCTCGCCTTCTCCCTGGTCACGTTGGGCCTGGCGATTGTGCTGGCGATGCAGTTCGACTACTCGGCTGCAGACACGTACCAGTTTGGTACCGCGCAAGACACGACGTGGATCTCAACGATCAACGCACATTTCCACATTGCCGTGGACGGCATCTCACTGCCGATGGTGGTGCTTGCCGCCTTTATCACGGTGCTGGTCATCATCTACTCCTGGAACCACTGGCCCGAGCCGCACAACCCAAAGCTCCTCCTGGCGTTTGTGCTCATCCTCGCGACCGGTATGACCGGGACGTTCGTTGCCCTCGACCTGGTGTTGTTCTTCGTGTTCTTCGAGGTTGTCCTCCTCCCGATGTACTTCATGATCGGAATCTGGGGCGACCGCGGGATCAGGGAAGTCCCCGTTGTCAACTGGAAGATCGAGATGCGTCTGTACGCGTCGTTGAAGTTCTTCGTGTTCACGCTGTTCGGGTCTGCCTTCATGCTGCTTGGCTTCATTGCGCTGTACTTCAAGTCCGAAGAAGCCCTCGGCTACCGCAGCTTCTCGATGATCGAACTGTCGGACATCGGTGCCGCGGGAGCATTCACAGGAACGTTCGCGTTCCTCGTGTTCGCAGGTCTCTTCCTCGGGTTCGCCGTCAAGGTGCCGATGTGGCCACTGCACACGTGGCTGCCTGACGCACACACGGCTGCACCGACCATCGGCTCTGTGATCCTTGCTGCGATCCTCCTGAAGCTCGGCACGTACGCGTTCATCAGAATCGCCATCC
>CBETWC010000446.1:0-1808 GCA_965539925.1 uncultured bacterium | reverse complement strand
CAGGCTCGCACCCCCTCCTGAACAGCGACTTCGTCGCTCTTCCGTCCTCCCTGAAAGGAGGACAAAGAAGCGCACAGAGCCATGCATCACACGGTCGTACTACGCCATACGTCCCATCACATCGGCGGGTCGGCGCGTCCCATGTCGGCGAAGAGGGTGAATTCGGGGAGGAAGGTCATGTCGATCTTGCCGACGCCGCCTTGACGGTGTTTGGAGATGACGATCTCCGCGATGCCCTTGGATTCCACCTTCTCGGGGAAGTAGTACTCGTCGCGGTAGATGAACATGACAACGTCTGCGTCCTGCTCGACAGCACCCGATTCGCGCAAGTCACCGAGACGTGGTCGCTTGTCTTCGCGGGCCTCAACAGCACGGTTCAGCTGGCTGAGAGCGATGATCGGGATATTGAGCTCGCGGGCGAGGCTCTTGAGGGATCGGGAGATCATCGCGATCTCCTGCTGGCGATTCTCCTGGCCGGATCCGTTCATGAGCTGGATGTAGTCCACGACGATGAGATCGAGGCCCGGTCGTCTCCGCAGCCGCCTGCTCTTCGCTCGGATCTCAGTGACAGTGAGTCCGGGTGAATCGTCAACAAAGATGTTCTGCTTGTACAACGCCCCAGCGGCATTCGAGAGCTTTGTGAAGTCGGCTTCGGTGAGACGCCCCGTCCTGAGCTTCTGCGAGTCGATCCGGCCGTTGGCGCACAACATGCGGGTCACGATCTCTTCGCGGCTCATCTCAAGGCTGAAGATCGCGACCGTGTTACCTGCAAGGGCTACGTTCTGGGCGATGTTGAGCATGAGCGAGGTCTTGCCCATGCCAGGACGTGCCGCAAGGATGATCAGGTTCGTCGGGTGCAGGCCAGCGAGCTTGCGGTCGAGATCGCGGTACCCCGTCGAGATACCGGTGACCTCCGAGCCGTTCCGTTGGAGTTCCTCTGCCTTCTCGATCGCGGGACCGAGGAGGTCATCGATGTTCTGCAAGCCGTCGCCCACTCGTCGCTCGGCGACCGCAAAGACCGCCTGTTCAGCTTGGTCGACGACATCGGCGATCGGCTCACTGGTCTTGCCAGCGATAACGCCGATGTCGCCTCCGACTCGCATCAATCGGCGCCGCAGCGCGTGCTCTTCGACGATGCCTGCGTAGTACTCGACGTTGGACGTCGAGGGGACCGAGTCGATGAGGCGGGTGAGTGCTTCGATACCGCCCATACGGTCGAGAGAGCCGTCACGTCGCAAGCCTTCGGACACCGTGACAGCGTCGATCGGCTCGTTGGAGTCGAACAGTTGCCGAACGACCTCGAAGATCCGCTGGTGGGAGGGCTTGTAGAAGTCCTCGACATGGAGCTTCTCGAGTGCCACGTTGGCGGCGTCGCTCGACAGAAGGACAGATCCGAGTACCGACTCTTCAGCATCGATGCTGTGCGGTGGTACCCGGGGTGAGCGGGCGGTCTGTGGTTCTATGACCGCTGTCACCGGTCCTCCTCGGTGTTGGAATCAACGCGTGCCGTCAACGTGGCACTCAACATCAAACACGTCGGGTGTGACGTTTCTTGATGTCTTGGCACCAGCACAGCGAGCATAAGGGAGGGGGCGTCCGCGCCAGACCCTCAGAACCTTCCGAGTTTTCGCGGTCAAGCCCGTTCTTCGCGAGCTGAGAATCAAGAATCGAGAATCAAGATTCAAGAATCTAGAAACAGTAAGGGCGCACCTGCGGGTGCACCCTCTCTGTCTTGACTCTTGATTCTTGACTCTATCTACGCCGGGATCACGTCCAGGGTGACCGAAACCTCAATATCAGGGTGTGGC
>CBETWC010000445.1:0-1811 GCA_965539925.1 uncultured bacterium | reverse complement strand
CGTTCACCCCAATGTTGGTTCCTCGAGGCGTCCGTCGTCTCGATGGCCTCGACGCAATGATTGTGTCGCTGTATGCGGGCGGGATGACGATCCGCGATATTGGCCATCACCTTGTGTCAACGATCGGTACCGAGCTCAGCCACGAGACGATCTCGAAGGTCACAGACGTTGTCTGTGACGAAGTGCTGGCGTGGCAGCAGCGGCCACTCGAGGCGTTGTATCCCGTGATCTATCTCGATGCGATCGTCGTCAAAGTCCGCGACGGCGGCCATGTGCGCAACAAGGCCGCTCACATCGCTGTCGGCGTCGACATGGACGGCATCAAACACGTGTTGGGGATCTGGGTGCAAGCAACCGAAGGCGCCAAGTTCTGGGCGTCGGTATGTGCTGAGCTTGCGAACCGAGGCGTCCAGGACGTGCTCATCGTGTGCTGTGACGGGCTCACCGGGTTCCCCGAGACTGTCCGGCATTCTGTGTAAGAGGCGACTAGAACTGGAGTCGGGGTATCCGGCTTCGGGAAGGACGCTTTATGAGAGAGATTCCACAGGAGTTGCTTGATGAGTTGCTCCAGGATTACGAGTCGCCTGAGGATCTGGTGGGTCCTGAGGGCCTGTTGAAGCAGCTGTTCGGCCGTCTGGTCGAGACAGCTGCTGGTTCCGAGCTGACCGGACATCTCGGGTATGAGAAGGGCGATTTCGGTGGGCGGGGTTCTGGGAACTCGCGCAACGGCACAACACCCAAGACGTTGTTGACCGATCACGGTGAGGTGCGGGTTGGCATGCCTCGAGATCGCAATGGGTCGTTTGAACCCAAGATCGTTGCCAAGGGCGAAACGCATTTCGATGGGTTTGATGACAAGATCATCTCGATGTATGCCGGGGGGATGACTTACACCGAGATCCAGGACCATCTTGGAGGTATCTACGGTGTTGACGTGTCACGCGATTTCCTCTCGAAGGTCACCGACGCCGTGATGGACGATGTCAGGCTGTGGCAGAACCGGCCGTTGGATCCGTGTTACCCAGTCGTGTGGATCGATGCTCTCGTGGTCAAGATCCGCACCGACGGGGTCGTGCGGAACCGGCCCGTCTATCTCGTATTGGGACTCAACATCGAGGGCAAGAAGGAACCGCTGGGCCTATGGATAGGGAAGGGAGGCGAATCTGCGAAGTTCTGGCTCAAGATCTTCAACGACATCCGCAATCGGGGCGTGGAGTCGATCTGTGTGGTGTGCTGTGACGGACTCACCGCCCTCCCAGAAGCGATCGAAGCCGTCTACGGCGAAGTATGGGTCCAGACCTGTGTCGTGCACCTGATCCGTAACAGCCTCAAACATGTGGCGTACAAAGACCGCAAACCGGTCGCTCGGGACCTCAAACCGGTCTACAGGGCCGCCACCGAAGAAGCCGCAGAGACAGCGCTTGTGAAGTTCGACGAAGCGTGGGGCGACAGCTACCCCATGATCGGCGAGTCGTGGCGGGCCCATTGGGAGGTGTTCATCCCGTTCCTGGCGTTCCCCGAACCGATCCGCAAGATCGTATACACAACGAACTCGATCGAGGCAGTGAACAGGCAGCTACGCAAGATCATCAAAACGAGGGGCCAGTTTCCCACCGAAGACGCCGCCATGAAGCTGTTGTGGCTTGCGTTACGCAACGCCGAAAGGAAATGGACGTATCCGATCAGGGACTGGCCCAAAGCGCTTCACCAATTCGCGATCTACTTCCCTGGGCAAATACCACTCGACCTCTAACCCGACATCTGATAGAAAGGAGACACACCACGAACCCGGCCTCTTACACAGAACATCA
>CBETWC010000444.1:0-1819 GCA_965539925.1 uncultured bacterium | reverse complement strand
CCGCTAGTTGAGAACCTCGGGTGAACTTGCTGTCAGTGGAGTCTGGTTTCCAACACCTTGACTCGCTCAGTCAGGCTAGTGATGTCCTTTTTCTGGGCGTACCAGATATATCCGACAGTTGCTGAGCCTGCCACTGCGAGAGCAACGATGATGCATTTGTGCGGCACTGCCATATCGAAATCGTATCATGCCGACAGATACGGATCGGCCTTGCTCGCCAGCATCTTCAGGGGGCGCATAGGTGCCGATATGAACGGGTGGCACTCAGAGCGTCAGGTGGTGACCCACGTCCATGCGTACCAGACGATCACTCCGTTGAACACAAGACCAACGATGATCAGGAAGTTGTCGTAGAGACCGTCGTAGGGCAGACCTGCAAGGTTGAAGAGAACCAGAACAACTGCTGCGACGATGGTCACCCATCGGATTGCGGGGTATGGAACCGTGAGAGACAGGATGAGCATGATGATCGGAATCAGCATCATCACCGCGGCGAGCACCCACATCCACTGACTTGCCTCTTGGCCATCGATTTCACCTGCTGTGACGTCACCGGCGAATATTCGCAGTACGTCTCCCAAGAGATAGGTCAGCATCAGAGCAACCCAGAGACTCGAGAGGATAATTCTCACTTCATCCACGGCTAAATCGACTCCTTCCGAAGATTGGCCGATGTCCACGTGTCGGCTTGGCATTCTCTGATTGTGGGCTGTTCCTCGGTCACCCACGGTTCACATGGTGATGATGGTTGTGCCCTGGTTGTGTCCCTCTCCGACATAACTGATGGCTTCAATGGCTTCCGCCAGGGGATAGGTCCGATCGATGACCGGAGTGATCTTGCCTGCTTCGGCAAGATCTTTCAGTACGGCGAGATCTTCCTTGTTCTCCATCGAGAGGAACGCACGACCTTGCTGTTTCACGAACATCGAGATAATTGTGGCCTTCAGCGGGCGGCCCAACCCACCGAACCATCCGCTTGGCGCAGCAGCGCCATTTGCCAGCAACGTTCCGTTAGGAGTGAGGGCACGTCTGGTGTCTTTCAGTGAATGGTCCCCGACATTGTCGAGGATCAGATCGTATTTCTGACCGCCTCGCGTGTAATCCTCTTGCATGTAGTCGATGACATGGTCTGCGCCGATGGACTGAACCATCTCAATGTTCCTGGTGCTGCAAACTCCCGTCACCTCAGCGCCATACGACTTGGCGATCTGCACCGCGAAGCTCCCTACACCGCCAGACGCTCCCGTGATCAGCACCTTCTGGCCCGGTTGTAGGTTGCCGCGATCGCGGAGTGCTTGGAGAGCCGTCATCGCAGACACGCCGACAGCTGCGGCTTGTTCCAAAGTGAGGTTGTCTGGTTTCTTCGCCAATGCCTCTTCTTTGGCGGACGCATATTCGGCGAACGCGCCCTTGCACGAACCAAAGACCTCATCGCCCGGTCGCAGGTGCGTCACGTTCTTTCCGACAGCCTCAACCGTTCCGGCCACGTCCGTTCCGGCCACACCGTTCTTCGGTCTCATCGCTGCGAACATCGGGCGCATGGTCTTCGGCAGACCCCGCATGCCGTAGACATCGCCGATGTGGATCGAGGCTGCGCGAACGCGAACCAACACACCGTCGTCATCCAACACAGGTTCTTCCGCTTCGCCAAGCGTCAAAACATCACTAGGAGAGCCAAATCCGACCTGGACAATCCCGTTCATCACAACTCCTTGCCTGGAGGGCTAGGCCTTCCCCGAACGCCAGTGTCGCATGCCCGCGCCACTAGGAGTCAGCCATACCGCAGTGGCCGACGGTACGAGCAGCTAGACCAGGCGAG
>CBETWC010000443.1:0-1824 GCA_965539925.1 uncultured bacterium | reverse complement strand
GGCCGTGTTGGGCTGTGTCGCCATGGCGGCGCTCGGCCCTTTCCAACCACGGGACCTTCGCGAACGTCGATGGTTCCAGCCCGCAGTCAATTTTGGCCAGATGATCGTCACTGCAGCCGTGTCGATCGGCATCGTGTCGATGATTCTCGCGATGACCGACGCTACGTCTATTCCTTGGATTGCTCTCGCGTCCGGTATCGGTGCGATCGTCTATGGAGTCGTCAACTACCAGCTTGTCGCGTTCATCGTTTCTCGCGTCTACGGCCACAAGGATGTCGCCCCGTGGTCCCACGTTGCACAGATCGTTGTGCCGTTCATCGGTATGGGCTTCCTCGGTGGTCTTCTCGGTGCCACATATCTGCTCCTGGGCCCCGCAGCGATCCCACTCATCGGGATCGTCTTCTTCACCGGGTACATGGCGTTCGAGTCGTACGCCCGGCTACGGCAGGCGCAGCTCTCGACGCTCGCCGGATTCATCAAGGCGCTCGAGGCGAAGGACTTGTACACCCGTGGCCACACGGAGCGTGTTGCCTATTTCTCGAACATGATCGGCGAGGAGATGGGTTTCAACGGCACCAGGCTCGAGACGGTGCGCTGGTCCGCACTCATCCACGACGTCGGCAAGCTCGCTGTCCCTCGTGATCTCATCCGCAAGAAGACGAGGCTCACCGCGGAGGAGTACGAAGCTATGCAGGGCCACGTGCATCACGTGGAAGATCTCCTGAATGAGGTTGAGTTCCTCCGGCCGATGGTCGATATCGCATCCAACCACCATGCCCACTTCGATGGTGGCGGGTATCACGGGTCGACCGGGATCAAGGGCGATGCACCATCTCTGGAGGCGAGGATTCTCGCCGTAGCCGACTCATTCGATGCCATGACGTCGACGCGCTCATACCGGGTCTCCCTGACACAGGACTACGCCTTCAAGGAGCTCCGGAAGTTCGGTGGCACGCAATTCGATCCTGAAGTCGTGGAGGCATTCATCAAGGTGCTTACGGCTACCGGGGAGCAGTACGGCTCACCGATAGAGATCACCGAGCAGGAAGCCAGGCGCCGGGCCGAGGCAGGCATGGGCCACGAGCACGCTCTCGACCCAATGCACGCTCGGCGAAGGGCACAGGAAGGGACGGAGGCCGCTCATGGCTGAGTCTCGGATCAAGGTGCTCTCGATTGCAGCGTGGGTTGCTCTGCTGGTGGGTGCTGGCATATTCGTCACCGCCGGACTTCTCAATCATGACGTCGACCCTCACCCGTGGATTCTGGGCGTCGCTCTCTGGTCGATCGTGATCACCGGCGTTGCCGTGATCACGGTCCCTGCCCCGTCAGGCTCGCGTCTCAGTCTCGGCATCGGTGCCGCTGTGGCTGCCTCAGTGCTCCTCGATGACCCGATTGCCCTCGGAGCCTCGATCTCCATCGCTCTCGTGGCCACGTGGCTCATCCAAACGCGCCTCGATGTCGGCACACATCGGACAGACGGTGACTACCTCGCCGATGCCGTCTCCATGGCGATCTACGCTCTCGTGTACTCCTACGCCCATGGCTACATCGTCGGAACCCTGGGGCTTCGCTCGACGTGGACCGTCCTTGCAGCAGTTGCTGTTGCGGGGATCGCGTGGTTCATCCTGCGCGCATTGGTTGCTGCTTTCGTCGGACTCGAGCGAAGCGATCTTGCGGGAAGGTATTTGTGGTTGCTTGCCCTCGCCGATTGGGCCGTCGTCCTGTCGATGTTCGCTGCTGGTGCCCTGTTCGGGCTTGCGTGGGAGGTCATGGGACTGTGGGCTGTTGCCGTTGCGATCCTTCCATACGCCTTCGCTCACACAG
>CBETWC010000442.1:0-1843 GCA_965539925.1 uncultured bacterium | reverse complement strand
AAGGGAGGACAATCTGTCGCATGCATTCGCGACATACCCAGTCATACGTGAGACGTACTACTGCCTGTTGTCTCCCCGGCTACTGTGCCGGCATGGCAGGGGAATCCACGTTCGCAGACTTCGAGGCGCTCGGTCTTCGTGTCGGCACGATTGTGAAGGCAGAGTTCAACGACGGTGCTCGTGATCCTGCCTACAAGTTGTGGATCGACATCGGGGAGGCAGAACCGGTCCAGTCCTCTGCGAAGATCACAGATCGATATGTGGCCGAGGATCTTGTGGGTCGCCAAGTCGTGGTGGTAACCGGATTCGCGTCGATGCGCGTCGGAGGCTTTCGATCCGACGTGCTCGTCGTCGGGGCACTCACCGATGATGGCGTCGTGCTGCTGACACCCGATGCCCCAGTGCCCCCGGGAGCAACAGTCGCCTGACTGATAGGTGCTTCGCACCGTCACCGCATCTGGATGTCCGGCGTAGCATTGCAGCGTGCTCCGACGCATAGCTCTTCTTGTGGTTCTCACAATCCTGGCTTCCGCATGTCAACCTTCGGCCACACCGGGGCCGACATCGACGATCGTTACGAGTACCACCACGATCCAACCGGAGCCCGACGCTCAGCTTGATCGACTCGTCGTGTCAACCCTCTCCGGTGCGGTGGTCGTGTACGACACGACCGGGAACGAGATTTCGCGCGTCGAGCCACCCTCTGGTCATTTCTTCGGCCAGCCAACATGGCTCGACGACGCGACCATCGTGTTCTCAGACGTGTCGGACTCCGGCGACCACGCGCTCACCGCCGCTGACGCCGAAACCGGGAGCGTCGTGTGGCGGGCAGAGATGGAGACCCCGCCCTTCTACTTCTCACCGGCTCCGGTCGGCGGCTCCTATGCAACAACCTCGCTGCGGAACGATCCATCAGGCGCTGGACTCGTCTCCGAGTTGGTCGACCGTTCAGGAAGCGTCACCTCACTGTCGGCCGAGTCGCCCTTCTACACCAGCTGGTCACCTGGAGGCGATTCGCTGGCAATCCACATCCCGGGGCAACATCTCGATGTGCACGGCAGCGAGGGAGACGAGACGATCTTGACGAGAACTGGCGTCTTCCAGACGCCCGTCTGGATCGAGATGGGCCTCGTCACACTCCGCACCGTTGGGGGCACCCAGAAGATCACGATTTGGGCCGATGGCTCCTTCGAGGACATCGCGGAGGTCGACGGGCCAGTGGGGTTTGTCGCCTCCGGCGACATGGTTGCCATCCAAGCGAGGGAGCGGCCCGACACCGGGTCAGTGGCGGCAGGTTTACGGGCGCAGACGCTCCCGAGAATTCCCAGCGGACGACTTGTCGTTATCGATCTGGCAGCGCGCGAGACGAACACCGTCTCGAATGAACTCGCACTCCTGTACCAGTGGGACGAGGCTGGAGACTCCCTCCTGTACTCAATGCCAGGAGATGAACCGCAGGAACTCGTTTGGAGTGTCTGGAGGGACGGTGCAAGCGTTGAGATCGAGTCTTTCGTATTCCAGGCACCTTGGTTCCGCAGCCTGGTCCCCTTCTTCGATCAGTACGCGCAGTCAGTCCTGTTCTGGTCTTCTCATGGCGACCGCATCGCCTATCCGGCGATTGTCGGCTCGGATCCGGTGGTCGTGATCAAGCCGATAGATGGAGGGGAATCCGTCGTGATCCCTGCGGCAACCTGGGTTGCGTGGGCGCCATCAGGTTGATCGGCTCGCGGTCGGGATCTGACCCGACTGATTTCACATCAGCTGCTTGGTGTGATGTCGAGCACGAAGATGCCAGCTTCGTTGGTGTTGGAGTCGGACCGATAGAACAGGACGAGATCCTGTT
>CBETWC010000441.1:0-1844 GCA_965539925.1 uncultured bacterium | reverse complement strand
GATTAGCCCTACCGACACGTACAGGAAGATCCGGGGCCTGATGCCTATCCGATACGGACGGCGGCGACCATTCGGTTCGGCAGGCGACTCGGGTGCGAGAGGCCGACCCTCGACGGCCTTGTTCTCTACCTCCTCGACACCCTGGCTCCTCGCACGTGGAAGACGAGACGAAACTGCCACCGATTCATGACCCGTCTGTGGGCCTGTCACCAACAGGCAACGTGGCAATGAACTCAACCGTATCGAACATGGGTGCCTCCCCAAGGCTCGTCGCCAACCCTATCAACGCGATCTCCCCCTCGCAACCTGACTTGAGACACCTATATCCTCGGCCTACGCGCTCCGTGTGAGCCGTGCGCATAGGCTGATATGCGCGAAATCGGGTAGTGGCCCAGCGCTCAATGGGACGCTCAAGGAGCCAGTCGGTGAGGAAGCGGCGTGACACAGAAGCAGCCGCCTGAGACTACGGAAGAACGGCTGTTCCACGGTTGCCTTGACGGTTGCCTTGGATGCACCTGGATGTTCGGCATCGGCTTCCTGTTCTTCTTCGGATTCATGCTGTTGTTCATTCCGGTCGAAGGCAGTCCCTTCGTCGGCACAACCATGATTCTTGGTGGTTCTGGGTTTCTCTCCTACCTGTGGAAGAGGAAGCAAGCGACCCCATGCATACCGGCACCCAAAGTCGTTGCGTACGAGCCGCGTGCATAGCCGGATTTCGGCGGGGCAAGATGTGGCGTTCTCGAGGAGTGGGCCGCACCTATTGCCGGATGCGGTCGGCATGCGCTCGTTGCGCGTGGAGCACACAGGTGAGTTCAGCGTCTGGGCTCAGTGCGCTATGCGTTGGTGTCTGGCGACGGCTCCAGAATCACAACGGCGGTCTCAGCGGACCGGAGCGCCGCGTAGTCGTCCAAGTTCGCGTCGATCTCGCGCCACCGATCCCACAGTCGCTCCCGCTCCTCCCCCACTGCCGCCCGCCCGCTCACCGTGCGTCGACCGTCAACAAGATCGACACTGGTTTCGGGATGCGCTTGGAGATTGAGCCACCACGCAGGCTCGCCATCAGCCCAGCCGTTCATCGCCATCGTGACCAAGTTCGGGCCATCATCGAAGTAGCCGAGGATCACACTCCGCTCCTGACCGGAACGACGCCCTGTGGTGGTGAGACGCATCATTCCCCAGCGGTTGGCTTTCGCACGCCTCAGTCCAACTCGGCCACCGGTAGCGCGGTACAAGAACCGGTGCACGGACCAGAACGTGCGAACGACCCATCTCGGAGGAAGCCACGCCCGCTTCTTACGTTCGTCTGACATCGAGTGCTCCTCTGTAGTCGGTTCCGTCAAGATTAGCCAACGACCTTCCGCCAAGCCGCAGTTGTCCCTGACGGTGGCCAGTTCGGCTCAGGCACTCCAACGAATTCACCCAGCACATGTCGCACCGGATACGAACGCACCTGTGCACAGGGGTTAGGGAGTTGCGTCTGCTGTGTCTTGTTGTGCTGTATGGATGCTGGGTGTTGTGTCTCCAACGATGAGCCGATATCCGAGCCAGATGAGTATCAAGCCGATGATCTCTGTCACATACAGCACCTCGACCCGGCCGAACCGTGCGAACGATCCACCAATACCGGGAAGCAACGCGCCCACAGCGATGACGGCATTGCCCCAGACACGTCGAGGGGACCCGATCTTGCGTCGGAAGTAACGAATTGCAGACCACACAGCGCCGCCGACGAGCCAGAAGAGTGCGTAGGTGTTGATGAAGGGCGAGAAGAGACGGACCCACTGCCACTCCATCACGGCTCCCGAGAGCCGATACGGTTCGATTGCCGATTCGATGATCGGTGT
>CBETWC010000440.1:0-1851 GCA_965539925.1 uncultured bacterium | reverse complement strand
AGAACGGAAGGGTCACGGTCAACGGTGCCGTGCTCGCCGACCGCTGGGCCAACGGCGTTTCAACCCCTGATGGCGAGTGGGACGTTCCTGAAGAACATGTCTGGGTCCTGGGAGACAACCGACCCCTCTCGCGCTCCGACAGCCGCCTTTTCGGCCCGATCCCAGCCGGGTTGATCACGTGGCAAGTCACCGCCCGCTACTGGCCGACGACGAAGGTCGGGATGATTGCATAGGCGTTCAGCGTTTATCGTTTGTCGTCTAGCGCCAAACGCCTGACGCAGAACGCTCAACGCTCAGAGGTGTTTTGTGGCTTCGCGCATCGACAGAGGAGCCATCTCCGATCGGTGTTCGTCGACATAGTGCCGAACCCAGTCAGGATCGGTCTTGGCGTATTCGCGGAGGGACCAACCGATGGCTTTGCGGATGAAGAACTCGGGGTCCGCGAGGTTCTGGGTGCAAGCGTCGTCGAACAGCTTGATGTCGGTGTCAGCCTTGTGACCGAGTTGGCAGATGATGCTCGTGCGCCTCAGCCACATGTCGTCATCCGTTATCCACGAGCGAATGCGCGGAGTTGCATCGGACCTCTGCTTCGCCAGAACCCCTCCGACGAGCCAACTGGCAACACCGTCGACCAGATCCCACCACGCGCCCTCCACGATGAGGCGCTCGAAGAGCGGGAGTGAATCGAGGACTATGAACTCATCGAACGCGCGGGCGTAGCCGATCGCCATGTACTTCTCCTCACGGTGCCCGAGTCCCCACAGTGCAAGGACCGCCTGCTCGTACTCGCCTCGGTCCGAAGGAGGATGCTCTCGCTTCAGCAGGCTCAAGATGGGTGTTCGCCCAGCCTTCTGAACGCCGTAGAACGGCATGTCAGTCTTCATGTACGCAGCCATCTTCATCGCCTTATCAGGGTCGGCTGCTTCATCGAACTGGCTCTGAGTGACCTCGACGAGGGCTTTGATATCCATAGGAGTAACGCTAGCGAACCCTCCCCCGGCTAGCTTTACGGCGTGACCGGATCCTCCTCGACAGATCGAACGCGTGATAAGCGCGGCACGCTGGCAATAATCCTTGCCACTGCGGCTTCAGCGGTTGCTGTGCTTGTGTTCCAGGCACTTGCCAGCAGGACACTCGGCACTGACGGATTCGCTCCGATTGCGGTCATGTGGACGGTGATGTTCCTGCTCTTCACAGTGCTCCAGCTACCGGCGGAGCAGCATCTCACGCGTGCCCTCGTTGTCACGCGGGACCACGACGATCTACGTCGTGTCTACCGCGCCATGTTCGGAGCGTTCGGCCTCGCCCTCGTCGTCGGAATCGGCTTCACATGGGCAACGCTCGACCGCTTCTTCGAAGGAAATATCGCCTTCGTCGCGGTTACAGCGGCGATCGTCGTTGCTCGGTCGATAATGTCAACCGCACGCGGCTCTCTTGCCGGTCATCGCCGCTTCGCCGCGTACGGTGCAACGATTGCGTTCGAAGCTGGCGCGCTACTGATCGGTGGGATCGTCATGATGATCCTCGACGGGACTGCTCCGATGTTCGCGACAATCATGATCATTGCTCCCCTCGCAACCTTGCTCACACGGCCATTCGCTCCCATCGAGGGACACGGCGACAGGCAGAACATTGAACCGCAACCTTCCTCGTTCTTGGCATGGCTGATCGTCGCGACTGCCGCGAGCCAGGCGATTATCGCTGGCGGACCGATCGCCGTGAGCTTCATCGGCGGAGACGCAACAGCCGTGAGCATCTTCTTCACGTCCTTCGCGCTTCTGCGGGGCCCGATCACATCTGCCTACAACCTCGTCGCTCGCGTGCTACCGGACTTCACGGAGCTGGCTCACA
>CBETWC010000439.1:0-1856 GCA_965539925.1 uncultured bacterium | reverse complement strand
GCTGACAGATTCGCTCATCTTCATGTGCACACCGAGTTCTCCATGCTCGACGGCGCCGCCAGAGTCAATGACCTCGTCAAGGCTGTTGCTGCAGACAACCAACCGGCGGTTGCGATAACTGACCACGGCGTGCTCTACGGTGTGGTCGATTTCATGAAGGCGGCCAAGGACGAGGGGGTCAAGCCGATCATCGGGATCGAGGCGTACCTGACGCCCGGTTCGAGATTCGATCGCCCGGCGCGGCGAGAGAACCTCCGGTACCACATGACGATCCTCGCCGAAAGCGAGATCGGATACCAGAACCTCATGAAGCTCGCTTCGCGGGCGTACACGGAGGGGTACTACTACAAGCCGAGAATCGATGCCGAACTCCTCGCCGAGCACAGCGAAGGCTTGATCGGCACGACGGGATGCCTCGGTGGCCACGTGCCTCAGCTGCTTGGGGTGGACGAGGCTGCTGATGATGACCAGAACGCAACTGAGCGTGATTTCGATGCGGCCGTTGCAGCTGCCGCTCTGTATCAGGACATCCTTGGGAAGGACAACTTCTACATAGAGGTGCAGGACCATGGCATCCCTGCGCAGCTGAAGATCATGGACGACCTCCTCGATATCGGGCGGCGGCTCAATGCACCGTTGTTGGCCGCAAACGACTCGCACTACACACATGCCCACGAAGCTGACGCACATGACGCCCTGTTGTGCATCCAGACCGGCTCTGTGAAGTCCGACGAGAACCGATTCAAGTTCCATTCGAATGAGTTCTACATCAAGTCCGCTGCCGAGATGTGCGCACTCTTCCCTGAGAAGGACTATCCCGGGGCAACCAACAATTCACTTCTCATTGCCGAACGGGTCGACTTCGACATCGAATTCGGCCGGATTCTGCTCCCACACTTCGATGTCCCCCAAGGGCAGACCGAGGTGAGCTATCTGCGTCATCTCGTACTCGAGGGTGCCGTTGCCCGGTATGGAACGATCACCCCCGATGTCCAGGAGCGCGTTGACTACGAGCTGAGAGTCATTTCGGAGATGGGGTTCGACGCCTACTTCCTCATCGTGTGGGATCTCATGGCCTACGCGGCAAGGCGAGGTATTCGTACCGGTCCCGGACGGGGGAGCGCCGCGGGATCAATCGTCTCCTACTGCCTCAAGATCACCGATCTCGACCCCCTCGAATACGGCTTGATCTTCGAACGCTTCCTGAACCCCGGTCGTAAGGAAATGCCCGATATCGATATGGACTTTGATGAGCGTTATCGCGGCGAGATGATCAAGTACTCCGCAGAGAAGTACGGGTCGGATCACGTTGCTCAGATCATCACCTTCTCGACGATCAAGGGGAAACAGGCGATCAGGGATGCCGCCCGTGTGCTCGACTATCCGTACTCGACGGGAGACCAGCTCGCAAAGGCCATGCCTCCGGCCATTCTGGGCAAGGATGCAAGCATCGACCAGTGTCTCACGGAGCCCGGGTCCGATGCGCCGAACGACCTCAGGGATCACTACTCGGCTGCGTCTGGCCTCCGTGATCTCATTGGCTCGCTCGACGGGGCGAGCGAGATCATCGAGACCGCGAGAGGGCTTGAGGGCCTTCGACGTCAGGATTCGATCCATGCCGCTGCGGTCGTCATCTCACCGGAGCCTCTGACGAACATCGTTCCCATCCAACAGAAGGGTACGGATGCCGAGATCGTCACCCAGTACGAGATGCACGGAGTCGAGGCGCTCGGCCTGCTCAAGATGGACTTTCTCGGACTGCGGAACCTCACCACGATCGAGCGCGCGCTCGACTTGATCGAGCGCAATACCGGAGATCGGCCGGACATCGACAACGTCCCCCTGGACGATGACAA
>CBETWC010000438.1:0-1858 GCA_965539925.1 uncultured bacterium | reverse complement strand
AACGACGCGGCCACGACTGCAGCCATTCCTGGGGACATCGCAACGCTCATAGACGACTGGTATGCGGCAAACGAGCGCGGCGACGGCTCCATCGTCGATCTTTATCTACCCAACGGCTACCACCTCTACGGGACCACCCTCATCCACCTCGATGGTCTCACCGATCACCTCAGTGGCGGCAACTACGAGAACGAATGGATCACCGAGCCTCTCCTGATAACCAACGAAGGCGATGGCCGGTACGTCGTAGCGCGTGGCATGCGTAACACGGGCTACGGCGAGTCCTACGCCTCATCCTTGACCTTCGAGATCGTGACGATGGCCGACGGCGAGCTCCGACTGGCCCAATCGTCCTGGCTGTTCGAAACCTAACCGAAAGGAAGGCAGACAATGCGCAAGACAACGGCGCTGGCAACGCTATTTGCAGTCATCATGATGGTCGCCGCCCCCGCGACGGCCGCACCACCGGAAGAGGTCACATTCGCGGGCCCGTCCTATTTCAACGGATCGGGCGAATTCACGACAATCGGTGGACACGGACTGGTCTGCCCACAGGGGACCATCTCCAATCTCAAATCAACGACTTCTCCGAAGAACGGCGAATCACCAAACCGCGTCAATATGCAGATCCACAAGAAGTTCGTCTGCGACGACGGCTCGGGTACGTTCGTAATCAAGCTCCAAGTCCACATCCCAGTGCAGATCGACGAGAACAACTGGCCGACGTTCAACTGGGTAATCGTCGACGGAACCGGGGAGTACATGCAACTCAAAGGGAACGGATCAGGCTTTGCCGCCTCCCCTATCTTCGGCGACGACCCTTGGCCCATAGGTGTCTTCGACGTCTACCAGGGACAAATACACGCGCCCGGCAGCTAAGGAACCGACCTAACAATCACACCAGATGGCCCCTCCTCAAAGGTGGGGCCATCTGCCACATCCGCTTAGCGTGAACCGCCCATATCCGGGGTGGTTTCAAGGGGTCATTGCATCGCTTCGGCGAGTTTGTCTGATGGTGTCATCCATCCAAGGGTTTGTCGAGGCCGATTGTTCAGCGAGTAGGCCGCCTGGTCGAGATCGTTCTGGGTGTGGATGGACAGGTCGGTGCATTTCGGGAAGTACTGGCGTAACAGGCCGTTGGTGTTCTCGTTCGAGCCTCGCTGCCACGGAGATTTCGGATCGCAGAAGTAGACCTGGACACCAGTGTCGATCGTGAACTGGGCATGCTGGGCCATCTCTTTGCCTTGATCCCAGGTCAAGGATCGCCACAGATGCTCGGGGAGTTTCACGACGGTGTTGGTGAGGGCAGTACGTACCGATTCGGCAGTGTTGCCGTCAGGGAGCGGGAACAGCATCACATATCGTGAGTGGCGTTCGACGAGGGTCCCGATAGCTGATCTGTGGGACCCGACGATGAGGTCGCCTTCCCAATGTCCAGGTACCGCCCGGTCCTCAACCTCAGCAGGACGCTGCGAGATCATGACCATGTCACGGATCTGACCCTTGGTAGACCCTGGACGGCCCTGCGGGCGGCGTCTTGCTCTCCCTGTGCGTAGAGCCTGCCACAGCTCCTTACGCAGAGCACCTCTGCCTTGGACGTACAGTGACTGGTAGATCGTTTCGTGTGACGCCCGTATCTCCTTGTCATCAGGATAGGTGACGACCAGCCAGCCGGAGATCTGGGTCGGTTACCACCACAACTCGAGCTTGTCCTCAACGTGTCAACGGCTCTCCGCAGACGGGGACACGTCTCGAGTTTCATCGCCTTAGGACGTTTCGCCCGTCTCCGAGATGCCTGATGTGCTGTGACTGCTCGATACTGGTCACAGCCGCCATTGTTCGCCACCTCCCGAGATAC
>CBETWC010000437.1:0-1867 GCA_965539925.1 uncultured bacterium | reverse complement strand
CGGACATCTATGTAGAGGACGGTCTCGTCGTTGGGGTCGTTCAGTGTCACAGGGGAACCTTACCCGTGCCTTCAATGAATCCCGCGTCGGTGTTCGGCTCATGCGAACGCCCACCGAGGTAGTCATGCCACAGCATCTTTGCGGCTGTCGACCGGTAGGGAATCCATGCTTCAGCGATGGCATCACCGGCATCTCTACCGGGAACGCCTTCCAGCGCCAGGTTGCGTTTCATCGATACATAGAGGGCACGATCTCCGGTCGGCCAGACGTCACGCTCACCAACTACGAACAGCAGGAAGCACGAAGCTGTCCAGGGGCCAATCCCCCTGATGTCCAGCAAGCGCTGCTCCACGATGCCCGGATCGCCGGTGAGTTCGGCCACCTGCAATTCACCTGAGAGGATCTGCTCGGAGATGCCACGTACGTAGCTGGTCTTCTGTCGCGAGAAACCGTCTGCCTTCATTTGGGCATCCGTTGATCCCAGCACACCCTCGGATGTCAGCCCACCGAGCCGTGTATCGATGCGACGAAATGCTGCATTCGCCGACGCAAGGGACACCTGCTGCTCGAGGATGAACCGGACAAGGGTCGAGAAGGATACCTCCCTCCGCCAGAGAGGTGGCAGCCCGTTCCGATCGAACAGATCGGCGAAGAGGCGGTGCTCCTTCGATAGCGATTCGACATCGGCTGCCAACTGAATCTGCGCGCCAAACAGATCAGCCGGTTCGTTTCCACGAACCGGCTGCTGATGTTGGTCTTGAGAAATCGCCACTAGCTAGTCGCGCTTCTCCTTGATCCGGGTGGCTTTGCCGACCCGGCCGCGCAGGTAATACAACTTGGCGCGACGCACGTCACCCTTGCGGATGACCTCGATCTCTTGAAGGATCGGTGAGTGCAGAGGGAAGATCCTCTCGACGCCTACGCCGAAGCTGATCTTCCTCACGGTGAAGGTCGCACGAGAGCCGCTGCCACCCTTGCGGGCGATGACGACACCTTCGTAGACCTGGACACGCTCACGGCCACCTTCGATGACGCGCACGTGCACACGCACCGTGTCACCCGGAGAAAACTCCGGGAGGTCATCGCGCAGCTGCGCAGCTTCGATCTGTTCGATCGTGTTCACAGGATCCTCCGAACAAAGAACGGTGAGGTGATTGAAGCGGTGATTCTAGCCCTGCGTCGAACCTACCGGCCGCTAATCCTCCGCAAGAAGGTCAGGACGCCGCTCCGAGGTTCGCTTCACCCGCTGCTCGTGGCGCCACTGGGCGATCTTGCCGTGATCGCCTGACAACAGCACCTCTGGCACGGCCCACCCTCGCCACTCGGCAGGTCTCGTGTACACGGGCTCTTCGAGCAGCCCCGACCGGTGGCTCTCCTCGACGGTTGAAGCGGGATTCCCAATGACACCGGGTAGCAAGCGTGCGATGCCCTCGACCACTGCAGCCGCCGCCACCTCCCCACCCAGCAACACGTAGTCGCCAAGGGAGACTTCCTCATCGATGTAGTGCTCAGCAATCCGCTCGTCCACTCCCTCATACCGACCGCAGACAAGCGTCAGATGGTCCATCGTCGCGTAGCGATCCAGCGTCGCCTGAGTGAGGGGGGCACCAGCGGGCGTGAGCAGCACCCTGTGTGAATGGGCGAGGGGCTCGAGGGTCTGCGCAAGAGGCTCAGCCATCATGACCATGCCTGCGCCGCCCCCGAACGGGGCATCGTCGACCTTGCGGTGAACGCCCAGTGCGTGATCACGCGGGTCGTGCAGGTCGATTTCGAGGAGTCCCTCGTCAATTGCCTTTCCAACGAGGCTGATCTTCATCGGCGACTCGAAGAATTCCTTGAAAAGCGAGACAATGCTGATCCTCATCCT
>CBETWC010000436.1:0-1877 GCA_965539925.1 uncultured bacterium | reverse complement strand
TCATCGGATATTCCCTCAGAAGTTCGGTAGCCACCGGTGCTGTGCCCCGACTCACCCCCGACGTCGGGGTCGTCGTTCTCCGTGACGGGACATGTGACGATCTGTTCCATGGGGGCAATGAGCGGACGGTAAGTTGACATCCGGGCAGTAGATCACGCCTCAGTTCACTCGGTATTGCGTTCGCCTAGGCTCTCCCGGTGAATTCAGACCAGGGAATCGCCAGGACCACCCAGAGAATGCGCCAGTTGCTCGCGGTCGCTGGGCTGTTGGTGGTCACCATTGGGTTGCCGCTGTACTTCGTGCCGCAGAACAGCAGCGAGTACTTCTCATGGACTGTGCGAACAGACCTCTCAGCGGCCTTCTTGGGTGGATCGTATCTGGCTGCTGGGGTGATCGAGTTCAGCGCCGCAAGGGAACGCACGTGGGCCAACGCCAGGATTGCTGTTCCAACGGTTCTCGTTTTCACGGTGCTGACGCTCTTCATCACCCTGGCGAACGAGGATCAGTACAACTATGACGCTCCGGGATTCATACAAAGTGTTGGAACGTGGGCGTGGCTAGCTGTCTACGTCGTGGTTCCACCAATAATGATGGCCGTACTGTGGCTCCAGTTCCGACAAGGTGGCGGAGATCCGCTGCGGCTGCGACCAATCCCACGGTGGCTGCGAGGCACATTGGCTTTTGGTGGCGCGGCGCTGGGACTTGGCGGCGCGACCCTGCTCGCCAATCCAGCGGCCGCCTCATGGATGTGGCCGTGGACAGTGAATGCGCTCACTGGACGAGCCGTTGGCGCTTGGATGATCGGTTTCGGTGTTGCGATGGTGCATATCGCGTGGGAGGCCGACTGGCGTAGGACTCGTGCCGCGACATCCGGTGCTGGAGCGCTCGGACTACTGCAACTGGTAGCCCTCCTGAGATACCTCGATACCCAAGCATGGAACGCGCCCAGGTCCTGGTTGTATGTCGGCGTCATGATCGCCTTCGTCGCCTTGGGCGTGGTCGGGTGGCGAGAGGCCGCGAAACCGGTCGAGACGGAGACCGTCTCACCGCAAGTCGATATCTCACCTCCATCGAGAATCTGACGCTGCCGCGCTCTTCAGACACCCTCAACCCGCCCCGGGACCCATCTGATGTGGACGCGACGTACACGAGACAGGAATCAAGGAGGGGGGCTGACCTAGAAACCGCAGATCCGGGAAGCCTGCTTGGCGTCTGAACGGCCCAAGCCGAGCGGGGCTTCGAGCGATGGACAGATGTCAATGTCGATCATGGTGTGCCCCGTGTCATGCAAACGTGCCGCCATGCCACCGATGATCACGAACTCCACCTCGTGGTCAATCAGGATCCGACAGATGGCGACCACCTGGTCGTCGCTGAGTTCAGGCGGCATCGCTCACGAACCGGTAGCCCTGTGACCGCAACCGCTGCCGGGTGGCATCGTCCAGAGTCCGCTCCCACTCGGCAAGCACCCTGTCGTGATCGTCGCGCTCAACCAGCTCCAACCGCAGATCGAGACCGGCTCGCTTCAGCATCCGCAGCAGCGTGGGAACCGTCGGTTGCCTACGCCCCGACTCATACGCCGACAACGTCGGCTGTGCGATCCCCAACACATCGGCGAACACCGTCTGGGACAGTCCGAGTCGCAACCGAGCCGACCGTAGAAACGACCCGGCTACCTGGTCTTCGATAGCATTCATAGTCATAGCGTATCGTCTATTACTCAGATAGGCAAGGATCCCGCCATCCGCATCGGCTTCGAGGCACACCACTGGAGGCGCCGACCCTCAGTCCTTCAGACCGATGCGGCACTTCACGCAGAATCGGTCAATTAGTCGATAGCCCATGCACACCAACGGTTCTCACCCATCACTGTCTCG
>CBETWC010000435.1:0-1897 GCA_965539925.1 uncultured bacterium | reverse complement strand
TTGAGCGACCGCGCAGTTGGTACCTCGATCTCAATCTGATCTCGAAGTACGTGGACGGAGAGGGAGCGAGGGCCTACCACCACACGGCGCCGATCTCCATGATCTTCAGCCTTCACGCCGGGCTTGGTGCGATTCTCGACGAGGGTTTGGAGAACGCATGGGCGAGGCATGAAGCGTGCGGCCAACGTCTACGCGAGGGCCTCACCGATCTCGGCTTTGAACTGTTCGCCGCTGAGGGCCACCGTCTTCCCGAGCTCACGACTGTCGTGGTTCCCGACGGTATCGACGAAGCCGCTATTCGGCGTCTCCTGCTGTCTGAGTACGGCATCGAGATCGGTGGAGGTCTCGGGGCCTATGCAGGCAAGGTCTGGCGGATCGGTTGCATGGGCCACACGGCCCGTCTGCGAAACGTCGAGCTGCTGCTTGCTGCTCTCGGCGGGATGCTCTGAGCCGTAGACGCTCGCAGTCACCTCAACCGATTCGATCCTCGCCGCAGTAGACGTTGAATCCATCCTCGCTGAGGAATCCGATAACGGTCATGCCAAGTTCTTCGCCAAGATCGGCGGCGAGCGTCGAAGCTCCCGAGATTCCGGCGATGATCGGCATCCCGGCAACAGCAGCCTTCTGCACCATCTCGAAGCTGAGCCTGCCCGATACGAGGAGGACGAGATCTCTCAGAGGCCAGGTGTCTTTAGCGAGCGATCCAACGAGTTTGTCGACGGCATTGTGGCGCCCCACATCTTCTGCGACTCCGACGAGTGCACCGTCCGGCGTGAACGCTGCGGCTGCGTGAATGCTCCCTGTGCGATCGAACAGCGGCTGGGCCGTTCGCATGGAAGCCGTGAGCGATGTGATCGTATCCGTGTTGATATGTGGCCCGGGCTGCATGGGCTGCGCGGCGATCCGCACTGCGTCGATCGATGCCTTGCCACACACACCGCACGATGAGGACGTGTAGAGGTTGCGTCGGAACTGTTCCGGGTCGACCCGTACGTCATCGGCGAGCACGATGTCGAATCGGTCTCCTTCGTAGTCCCCTTCCAGCTCCTTGATCGCCTTCACTTCACCGGGGTGGAGCACGATGCCTTCGGTGAGGGCGAACCCGAGTGCGAGGTTCGCATCGTCACCCGGCGTGCGCATGACGACTGCAATCGGTACTCCACCGATCCTGAACTCAGCAGGTGCCTCCTCAACGAGCTCGTCAAGTGTGGATTCGTGCCCTTCAGCGGAGTAGCGAGTGATGCGGCGCATGAGGTCGAAGTACGTAATACGTATTACGTATTACGCAATACGTCCTCCTGGAGGTACTCATATCCGAACCGACCCTTGATACACAGATGTCCGGATGTCGTCGCGTCGTCGATGGGCGAGGTCACTTTGACGATGCGGTTGTCCTGGACGTGGAGGTCGAGACTGCATCCGATGCCACAGAATGAGCAGATGGTGGTTGTGACGGTCTGTTCGGACTCATCCCAGGTGCCTGCCTGTCGCATGTCGTACTCGGACTTGAACATGAGGGCGCCCGTTGGGCACACACCTATGCAGTTCCCGCAGTACACACAGGCGGATTCAGGAAGCGTCACGTCGTACTCGGTCGAGATCTCAGAGGACAATCCCCGCCCGACGATGTCGATGGCAAAGGTGTTCTGGGCTTCGGAACCGCACGCGGCAACACAGCGGTAGCACAGGACGCACTTGTCATAGTCACGGATGTAGAGGTCGTCCTGCACCTTGACCTCGCGTTGCGGTTCGTACTCCCCGTAGCGGTCCGGATCGACGTTGTACTTGTTCATCCATTGCTTCGTGTCAGCGTCTGCGAGTGACAGGTCAACGGTGGAGGCGTACAACTCATAGAGCGTTCGGCGTGCGTCGCCTATGCGTTCGGACTCCGTGGTGA
>CBETWC010000434.1:0-1900 GCA_965539925.1 uncultured bacterium | reverse complement strand
AGGGCCGGCCGGTGAAACTGCGCTGGACCAGGGAGCAGGAGTTCTACAACACCTACCAGCGCCAAGGAGTGGTCGCCGACCTCAAGGTCGGTGTCATGAACGATGGCACGATCACGGCCGTCGAACACAAACTCTGCTGGGATGCAGGCGCGTACGTCGAGTACGGAGCCAATGTCGTAAACGCGGCAGGATTGTCGGCCACCGGGCCGTATCGGGTCCCGAACATCACGAACGATTCGTTGTGCATCTACACGAACCTGCCTCCTGGAGGGCCCTATCGCGGCTTCGGATACTCCGAGTTCCATTTCGGACTCGAGTCGCACATGGACCGCATCGCAGAGGCCATAGGGATGGATCCCATAGATTTCCGTCGCAAGAACGCGATCGTCGAGGGCGATGAATTGGCGTACGGGGCCACGATGAACCCGTCTGGCATGATCGAGTCGATCGACAAGGTTGCCGCGGCCATCGACTGGGGTGTCGAGGAGGAGTCCGACAATCCCAACACCGTGATGGGCAAGGGTCTGGCCCTTTTCTGGAAGGCGCCGGCGATGCCACCGAACGCCTCATCTGCGTCGTTCCTCAAGTTCAACGAGGACGGCAGCATCAACATCACCGTCTCGGGTATGGAGCTCGGTCAGGGCTATCTGACCGTCATGGCGCAGATCGCCAGCGAGGTGCTGTCGGTCCCGGTCGCCAAGATCCGTGTCGAGACACCCGATACGGATCGCAATCCGTACGAGTGGCAGACCGTGGCCTCACACGTCACCTGGAGCTCCGGCTTGGCAGTCGAGAAGGCGGCCATCGAGGCCAGGGGCAAGATCTTCGACGTCATCCACGAGGTGTACGGATACGAGGACGACTCGCTCTATCTCGAGGATGAGATGGTCAAGTGCACAACGGACGCCGAGTTCGCCAAGCCGCTTCGGGATTTTGTCATCGACGGTATCCAGACCGATGAGGGGACGTGGCGGGGCGGGCCGATCATCGCCAGCGGCAAGTTCATGCCCGAATTCACGAACGCGAACAGTGACCCGGAAACCGGGCAGGGAGGCCACCCCAACGTCCACTACACGGTGGGAGCCACCGGTGTCGTGCTCGAGATCGACAAGGACACAGGACGCATCTGGGTTCGTAAGGCCGCACTGGCAGTCGATGCCGGCCGCGCCATCAATCCCGATCTCGTCAGGGGCCAGATAACGGGAGGCCTGGTCCAGGGGTTGGCCACCGTCCTGTACGAAGACATGCGTTTTGACGAGGGCGGGAAGATGATGAACCCGACCTTCACCGACTACAAGATTCCGACGGCATTCGACATCCCGGACGAGATCATTCCGATCATCGTCGAGGTGCCCCAACCAGATGGTCCGTTCGGTGCCCGCGGTGTGGGTGAGCACACGATGATCGGTGCTGCGCCAGCGATCGCCAACGCGGTGTACGACGCTCTCGGGGTCCGTATCAAGTCGATGCCAATCACCCAAGAGAAGGTCGCCATGGCGATCTTCGAAGAGTCCAAGAACTGAAACGAGAGAGAAGGAGCGAACAGAGAATGTCCGTTGACCTAGAGAAGATTCTTCGGCCCATCCCTGCAGAGATGGCGCCCTATGAGCCGAAGTACATGCTGCTCGCCAGTGGCGAGGCGGCTGTTGTTCGTGCTGTTGACCGGGATGAGATCCCGGATCTCCTGAAGCACGTCGAACCGCTGCTGCATGTCGAGCGCGACTACTACGACGTCGTCGCTGCGCGCGTGTACGCAGAGTTGCTCTCCCACTATCAGTACCGCTTCCAGGACCAGTACGTCCTCGCCGTGCAGGTCGATGGAGAGCTGGCGGCCATCGTCAACGGCCGTCAGGTGACCCCGAAACTGGGCCTGTCGTTGCATACCTTGGCCCTGCGCCGC
>CBETWC010000433.1:0-1909 GCA_965539925.1 uncultured bacterium | reverse complement strand
ATGAGGCCCAGTGTCAGGCCGATTCCCGCAACGTGCTGGCTCGTGCCGAGTGTCACACTGAAGAGGCCCATGACCGCGCCAGACGCCGCGCCCACAACGATCGCCGCGAGGATTCCAAGCTCCAGAGATCCGGTCACCGCCGCTGCGGCAAATCCGAAGAATGCACCCGCATACATGGTTCCTTCAATTCCGAGATTGAGAATCCCGGCCCGTTCCGTGTACGTCTCCCCCACTACTCCGAAGACAAGGGGGGTTGCGTTCCGCAACGTCGCAGTCAGGACATCGAACAGGAAGATCATGACGTATCCACTTCCTCAACTTCCAACGCAACTCCATCTCCAGGTGCCTCTTCACGCTCAGGCTTGATCACCTTGTGGTGGTACCTTCGATACGCCAACACACCGACGGTCACCAGAAGAACCGTTGCTTGGATGACATCTCCCAATTGTGAAGGGACCCCCAAGGCTCGTCCTGCCGATCCAGCTCCCACGTTGAGATCCCCGAGCAACAAAGCCGCCAGTACCACCGTCGGCATCGCCAAGGCCCCGAGTGTCGCCACCACGATGCCCGTGTAGCCGAAACCCGCCGAGAGTCCACTTGTGAGCCGGTACTGGATACCGCTTACCTCACTTGCCCCGGCGATCCCCGCAATGGCTCCGCTCGTGAGAGCGACTGTCAGCAGCGTACGCCAAACGCTGATTCCGGCGAATCGAGCGGCCTTGGGCCCGGATCCGACAGCACGGACCCGAAGACCCGCAACGGTCCGAGAAAGCACGAACCACACCAGTGCCGCGATTGCCAGCCCGATCAGGAAGCCGAGGTGGAGTCTCGACCTCGGAATCAGGATCGGAAACTGGGCAGACTCTGCGATCCGCTCTGACTCCGGAAAACCGGTTTCAGGATCGGCCCACGGGCCATTGAGAAGTGCCATGACGATCAGGAGCGCTACCGGATTGAGCAGGAGTGTTGTGACGACCTCGTCGATTCCGAGTTTGACGCGAAGCAGGGCGGGCGCCAACGCCCAGAGAGCTCCCGCCGCAGCGCCCGCCAGAATCACCACGGGCAGAACAAGGAAACGGGATTGATCGCCCACGAGCATGCCGATCCCAGCGCCGGCGACAGCCCCCATGAGCAGCTGCCCCTCGGCACCGATGTTCCAGTACCCGGCCCGGAAGGCCAGTGCTACCGATACGCCCGTGAGAATCAGCGGGATCGACGATACCAACACCTCCTGAGCGGAGAACCGGGATGTGAGTGGCGAGATGAGGAACTCGACGTATGCCGCGAATGGATTGGCACCAGCCAGCATGATGAAGGGTGCGGTGATGGCGAAGGTACCCAGAAGGATCAGCCCGGCCGTTGTCGCTCCCCTTCTCCACGTTTCCATGTCACGCCACCTCCGTGTGGCCCGCCATCAACAGGCCCACTTGGTCGCGATCAGCCTCCGCCGTATCCATCCGCCCTGCGATTTGACCGTTATAGAGGACAATCAGCCTGTCCGACAGTTCGAGCAACTCATCGAGATCCTCGCTCATGAGAACGATGGCGGCACCCTCCTCGCACATCTCCAGCAGCTGACTGCGAACATAAGCGGTGGCTCCAATATCGAGTCCACGCGTAGGTTGGGAAACCACAATGACTCGCGGTTCTCGCACCAACACCCGGGCGAGCAACACCTTCTGGATGTTCCCGCCTGAGAGTGTCCTTACGAGATCATCCGGGCCGGCTTTGATGGAGAACCTCTCGATCAGAACGCGAGCATCTGACCGAATACGATCGCGATCGAGAACCAATCGCTTCCCGGTCTCCTCAAGATGCTCCAATATCAGATTGTGGGCGACCGACATGTCACCGACCAGAGCCTCGTGACGATCCTCCGGGATCCGACCGACGCCCGCAGCAATGACCT
>CBETWC010000432.1:0-1910 GCA_965539925.1 uncultured bacterium | reverse complement strand
GAATGGACGAAGCCTCGCTCGCCGCAGCGTTGATGCATGACACTGTTGAGGACACCGATCTCACACTGGCGAATGTCGTGGATCAGTTCGGCGATGAAGTGGCATTGCTCATCGACGGTGTTACGAAGTTGGACAGAATCAAGTTCTCGAGCCGCGAACACGCCCAGGCGGCGACGATTCGCAAGATGGCTGTCGCAATGGCCAAGGACATCCGGGTTCTCGTCATCAAACTCGCGGATCGAACCCACAATATTCGAACGATCGCCCCCCTCAAGCCTGAGAAGCAGAAGCGTGTAGCAATGGAGACGCTCGATGTGTACGCGCCGCTCGCGCATCGCCTCGGAATGCAGGAGATCAAGCATGAGATGGAGGAGACCTGCTTCGGGATCCTCTTCCCTGGACCGAAGGCCGAGATCGAAGCGAAGGTGGCTGCTCGCTCGCCAGAGCGGGCGCAATACATCGAATCTGTGATCGAGGAACTCGACGTTGAATTGAAAGCCAACGGAGTCAAGGCCAGCATCACTGGAAGGCCGAAGCATCTCTATTCGATCTACCGAAAGATGGTCGCTTCCGGTCTCGCATTTGAGGACATCCACGACCTCATCGGGATCAGGGTCATCGTTGACGAGGTCAGGGATTGCTACGGCTCGCTCGGTCTCGTGCACACGATGTGGCCGCCGATCCAGGGCCGTTTCAAGGACTACATCGCGATGCCGAAATTCAACTTCTACCAGTCGCTGCACACGACGGTCGTTGGACCCGACGGTAAGCCGCTCGAGGTGCAGATCCGCACACAAGAGATGCACGACAGAGCAGAGGCTGGCATTGCCGCCCACTGGCGCTACAAGGAGGATGGCACCGAGGAGGCCGACCTCCTGGTCGTCGAAGACATCAGGGACATGCAGGAGGATGCCGACGACCCGGCAGAGTTCCTCGAGACGCTCAAGCTCGACCTCTATCAGGACGAGGTCTTCGCGATCACACCTGCCGGCGACGTCAAGGTGTTGCCAAGGGGCGCAACCCCTGTCGATTTCGCCTACCGCATTCATACGGACGTCGGCCACAGGTGCTCTGGAGCGCGGGTGAATGGTCGTCTCGTACCGTTGTCCACGAAGCTCGAATCCGGGGACATCGTTGAGATTCTGACTTCGAAGGCTCAGGACGCCCACCCGTCCAGGGATTGGCTCGATTTCGTCAAGTCATCGAAGGCGACATCAAAGATCAAGGGGTGGTTCACGCGGGAGCGCCGCGAGAGTGCGCTTGTGGAAGGGAAGGAAGCTGTCGTGAAGCTCCTCCGCCGCGACGGCCTGCCGCTGAGCGGTACAGACAAGGAGCTTGACGCTGTCGCCCACGAACTCGGCTTCGAGAATGTGGACGGGCTCTACATGTCGGTCGGTGAAAACCGAACGAGTCCGCAGACGATTGCACAACGCCTCGCACGTCAACTCAGGCCTGACGACACGGTTGAAGCGATGATCGCCGAGCGACTTCCCGCTCCGCACAAGCGAAGGCGAAGGGCGACCGGCGATGTCATCGTGGAGGGGCTCGAGGATATGCTCGTGCGGATGGCCAAGTGCTGTGGCCCTGTGCCGGGCGACGACATTATTGGCTTCGTCACGATAGGTCGTGGAGTCTCGGTGCATCGAGCCGATTGCGGAAACATCGGCTCCTTGACGGAACGGGCGGAACGAATGGTCGACGTTGCGTGGGCCGCGGAACAGACAGGCACGTACTTCGTCTGGATCCAGGTCGAGGCGCTCGACAGATCCAAACTTCTCCGTGATGTGACCTCGGCCCTCTCGGATTACGGAGCGAACATCCACGCCTCTTCATCGGTCACGGGTCGAGATCGCATCGCTCTCTTGCGGTATGAGGTAGAGCTGTCTGACCGCGAGGCCCTTGAAGGGCTG
>CBETWC010000431.1:0-1917 GCA_965539925.1 uncultured bacterium | reverse complement strand
GCGCGAGCGCGAAGTGGTCGTTGTCATCGGTCCATCGGGCTCGGGTAAGTCGACGTACATCCGGTGCATCAACCGTCTCGAGGCGCACCAAGAGGGAACGATCATCGTTGACGGTGTTGAGCTCACCAATGACATCAAGAACATCGAGAAGATCCGCTCCGAGGTCGGAATGGTCTTCCAGCAGTTCAACCTGTTCCCGCACCTCACCGTGCTTGACAACATCACCCTCGCACCGCAGTGGGTCCGCAAGGAGCCGAAGGCTGTGGCCGAGGAGTTCGCAATGGGTCTCCTCGAGAGGGTGGGCATCCCCGAGCAGGCCAGCAAGTACCCGGGCCAGCTCTCCGGTGGTCAACAGCAGCGGGTTGCGATAGCGCGATCCCTTGCGATGAAGCCGAAGATCATGCTCTTCGACGAGCCGACGTCGGCCCTTGACCCCGAGATGATCAAGGAAGTGCTCGACGTGATGAAGGAGCTTGCTCTCTCGGGTATGACGATGATCGTCGTCACACATGAGATGGGCTTCGCCCGTGAGGTCGCCGACCGGGTCTTCTTCTTCGACTACGGCACGATCGTCGAGGAGGGCACACCAGAGCACTTCTTCACGAATCCACAGCACGATCGTACGAAGTTGTTCTTGTCTCAGATTCTGTGAGCGAAGCTCTCAGCATCTGAAAGGCCTCAGGCGTCAGGTATCAGGCGTCAGAATTCGGTTAGCCTCGCTGCCGCATACTCCCGTTGAGACCTCATTGGTGGTGAAACATGACTGATACTTCTGCTCGTTCGATTGAGAGCGTGGCTGTACTTGGGCTTGGGAAAGTTGGGCTCCTTGCGGCTGAGCTGCTTGTCGACGGCGGGTTCACCGTCACGGGCCATGACACCCGAATCGCACGCCATGACCACCGATTCGACGTGAAGGCCACGGACGTCTCTGACGCGGAGACCCTCAGAGCAGAGCTGTCCGTGGTTGACGCTGTGCTCTCGTGTCTGCCGTACAACCTGAATGTCGGTGTTGCCGAGATCGCGCACGAGGTCGGGATTCACTACTTCGACCTCACCGAGGACGTTGGCACGACTCAGAGGATCCGAGAATTGGCCGAGACGTCAAAGGGTGTGATGGCGCCACAGTGTGGCCTTGCACCAGGATTTGTTGGCATCGTCGCGGCTTCCCAATTCGGATCATTTGATGAATGCAGGTCGATCCGGATGCGCGTTGGGGCACTCCCTCAGCACCCGGTCGGACTCATGGGATACGCCTTCAACTGGTCGCCTGAAGGCGTCGTCAACGAGTACCTCAACGATTGTGAGGTCATCGACCAAGGCGTCCACAAGTGGGTGCCCGCAATGGCCTGGCTGGAATCCATCTTCGTGGATGGCATGCGGCTCGAGGCATTCACAACTTCCGGCGGTCTCGGCACGATGTGCGAGACCTACCTTGGCCGGGTCAAGAACCTCGACTACAAGACCATGCGGTACATTGGCCATCGGGAGCTCATGAATTTCTTCTTCCACGAGCTGCTCATGCGTGATCAGAAGGAGCTTGCGGGTGAGATATTGACACACGCAAAGCCTCCCGTGGATGACGACGTTGTCTACATCCACGTCGCATCCGAGGGAATGATCAACGAACAGCTCAAGCGACACGAGTATGTCCGCGCGTTCAAACCGCGTGAGCTTGTGGGAGAGAACCGAACTGCGATCGCCTGGACGACAGCAGGGTCTGTCGTCGCAGTCATGGAGTTGGTTGCGAACGGCCTACTGCCACAGCAGGGCTTCCTCAAACAAGAGGAGATCCCCTTCGAGGCCTTCCTCTCCACCAACACGGGAAGCCTTTACGAAGAGAGCTCGATTCTCTCGCTGTAGTACGTAGAAGCCACGCGGATAGGGGGATGCCGCTCGGGCTTTCTCTCCCACCGACGT
>CBETWC010000430.1:0-1921 GCA_965539925.1 uncultured bacterium | reverse complement strand
TGACGCAGTGCCCACGCTGTATCGAAGTGGGCCGGTGTTGTCGATCCAATTCAATCCTGCAGTCCTCAACGACGATCCACGTGAGACTGCACGAACGATCAACGAAGTGATGGACAGCGATGGCATCTGGGAGTTGAGGAAGCCATGACCATGTACCGGTGCGAAGCCTGTGGCAACAAGACGCGGTTCGATGTCTATGACACCGTGCAACGGAGACGATTCGAACATGCGGACCTCGGCGGCGACATCACGGTCGATGACGAGGAGATCTTGTCACGCACGGTCGACAAGGTCGTGTGCCGATGGTGCGACCGGCAGGATTCGGTCGTCGAGGTTCAGCCAGACCTTTGACGGGCAGCCTCGCCGAGAAACACACCTGCGGACACGGAAGCGTTCAACGAATCGGCAACGCCTGCCATCGGGATGAGCGTTGGCTCACCAGCATCGAGCCACAGAGGATCGACGCCTGCATGCTCTGATCCGATGACGATTGTTGTCGGTCCTGTCAGGTCACGCTCCCACAGCGACGTCGCACCCTCGGGGTGTGCAACGAGAACGGTCGTGTGATCCACGCACCACTCGATCGCTTCTGCCCGCGTTATCGAGGCCAGGGGAGTCGTGAAGAGAGATCCTTGGGCTGCTCGGATCGTGTTCGGGTTCACGAGATCTGTACCGAGAGAGGATCCGATGAAGCCCGCTCCGAACGCATCACATGAGCGAAGCATGGCACCGATGTTCCCCGGCTTCTCGATCGCGTCAGCAACCAGGATGAGTGCAGGTTCACTCGGTGTGAAGGATGTCAGGGACAGGTCGGGAGTCTGAGCGACAGCCGCAACGCCGTCGGGATTCTGTCTTCGTGAGATCTTGTCGAAGGCGCGCACAGAGACGGTCGTGACGCGGACGTCTGCGCTGCCGGGTGCACGTCCATACTCGGGGCACCAGATGAGTTCGTCAATAACGAGATGTCCGGCTGCTCGCTCAGTCTCGCGAGCGCCTTCGACCAGGAACGTCCCGGTTCTCTCGCGTTCGGACCGTTTGGCGAGGGATGCCCAGGCCTTGACCCGAGGGTTCGACGCACTCTCGATGTCGAGAGGTCGTCCTGTCATGAGGCCCCGAATCGAAGCGGCAGGTCGGTGGGTCGATAGAAACCGGGGGAGAGGCTGGCGGCATGACGAATGGCTGCCACCACGTGTGCGGCCGAACCGTCGTCGATGGGGTATCCGCCTTTGATCTCCACGGTGAGAGGTGGCGTTCCTTCGATCGAGATCCTGTCGAAGGGTTCCTCCATCTGCCAAGCCATCGTGAACTCAAGTGTGATGGTCCTGCCGTCTCCTGCTGAGAGCTTCGCCTTGTGTCTTGCGCCGATGGCCTTGCCGTCTTCGAGGATTGGTTTGATCGTGAGGACGACGTCCTTGTGTGGCCACTCGAGCCCTCTTGCGATGAGCCTGGCACTCGAGTCGAGGCCCTTGTGACCCACCTTCCGTGCGGCCAGCTGACTATCGAACTCCTCCGCGGTCAGTCCTCTGCCCGACTTGGCTATCAGTGATGGCCGACACGTTGATGTGTCCATCGATCGGTGGACGGTGATCGACGTGACATCGCGGCTTGCCCCGGCGAGCATCAGCGGGAGCCGGTCCATGGCAAATCCGGGATTGGCTCCCGTCACGATGATGGTTCGGCCATCCGAGCGGGCGGAAGTGTGCATGGCGTCCCACAGGTGGCGCGGTGCCCAGGCAAGGCCCTCGCACGTCGTCACGACGTCGTAGCCCGCAGACACGAGGCGGATGATCTCGGGGGCGACCCTCTCTGCTGCGGAGGCGAAGGAGACGAGTGCAACATCGCCGATTTCGGCGCGGGGCAGCTGCACAGTGGTCGCGTACCCTGGTGCTCCGGTGGAGGCAACCAGTTCGCGTCGAGCCCT
>CBETWC010000429.1:0-1927 GCA_965539925.1 uncultured bacterium | reverse complement strand
GGACGCCGCTGATGATACTCACTCAGGTGACTGACCCTCTGCTCGCCCAGGCCGCTGCCTGGTACCACGACCTCGGCAAGACGGAGAACCCGCAGTACTTTGTCGAGAATCAACTCGGCCACAACCCGCACGATCACCTCCCGCCTGAGGAGTCGGCAGAAATCATCCGGTCTCACGTCACTCATGGACTGGCGCTGGCCAACCAATTCCGGATCCCCGAGGACGTGGCAGATGGCATCCGCATGCACCATGGCACGAGCCTTATGCGGTACTTCTACCACAAGGCCCTCACGGAGGATCAGGATGTCGACCCTGAACTCTTCAGGCACCACGGAGAGAAGCCGACTCGCAAAGAGATTGCCATAGTGATGATCGCTGATGCAACAGAAGCAGCAGCGCGGGCGTATGCCCAGAGTGAGCAGCCCACGGAGGAGGGTCTGTCGAAGCTTGTGGACACGATTGTCGCCGAGAAGCTCGATGATGGACAATTCGATGAGTCCTTCCTCACCTTCGGTGAGCTGACCACGATCAAGGGACAGGTCGTCGACGCACTCTCTGCGTACTACCACGCACGTATCGAGTACCCCGATTTCCCCGAAGCCCCACCTGCTGAGGGGTCATGAACGTAGAGGTTTCGGGAGCGAGCCGGTCGGACGTCGATGAGTCGGCGCTCGCGCAGTTTGCAGCATCGATCCTCAGGCGTGAGTCGATCGACGACGAATCCTCTCTCTCGATCATGTTCGTTGACCACGAGGAAATCACTGATCTCAATGTGCGGTTCATGTCCCAGGAGGGACCGACCGATGTTCTCTCGTTCCCGATCGAGGATGCGGCCCCGGACCATCCGCCTCTGCGGAGCATCGACGGCCCGCCCTTGGAGCTCGGTGATATCTTCATCTGTGAAGAGGTCGTCCAAACACACGCGAGTGAGTACGGCGTACCCTTCAACAGTGAGCTGCACTTGATGGTTGCGCACGGCGTGTTGCATATCTTGGGGTGGGATCACCAAACTGAGTCTGAGGCAGAGGCGATGGAAACAAGAGAAGCGAATCATCTGGCAACGGTTGGGCTGGCACGACGATGATCATCGTTGGTTGGATCGTCGCTGCCGTGCTCATAGCCGTTGCGGCCGTGCTGCGTGCTGGAGGGACGAGCCTTGTGCGGACTCCCCGTGCCGATGCGCTTCGGGACGCGGGAGATCACGACACTCCCGGCGCTGACAAGGTGGCTTGGTTGCTCGAGGATCGTGCCGAGATCCAGCCTGCTCTTGGCACAACCATCACCGCTCTCATCGTCCTGTCCGTGATCCCCCTGACATGGGCGATCACCGACACGCTGAGCGGCATCGGACTGGGCATCGCCCTGGTTGCGATGACGATAGGTCTCCTCCTCATCGTGGATGTGATCCCTCGATGGATCGGACGAAACCGTCCTCGTTCCCTCGCATACCGACTGGCCTCTCCGCTGTCCGTCGCCGTCGCCATTGGTGCTGCAGCCGGTGATCTGATCAGCGATCCTGACGAGGATGATCCGGTGGACGATCCTTCAGATGCCGAGGAGCGCGAATTGATCATGTCCATTCTGGAGTTCACCGACACGATCGTGCGTGAGGTGATGGTGCCACGCACGGACATGGTGACACTTGCGGGCGTCGCCTCCACCGATGACGCAGTCGATCTTGTGCTTGAGAGCGGGCGATCACGCATTCCCGTCACCGGCGACAGCGTCGACCACGTTGTCGGCGTCGTATACGGCCGCGACCTTCTTGAGCTCTTTGATAGAGAAGTCGGCGCTCGGTCGGTGAGAAAGATCATGCACGAGGCGTATTTCGTGCCAGAGACGAAGCCCATTTCCGCCCTGTTGCGCGAGATGCAGGCGAATCAACAACACATGGCGATCGTGATCGATGAGTTCGGAGGGACCGCTG
>CBETWC010000428.1:0-1937 GCA_965539925.1 uncultured bacterium | reverse complement strand
CCCCTCCTGGCTCGCAAGCTCGCCCGTCCTCCCGCTAGGGGAGGACGGGCGAGCTGGGCAGAATGCCCTATCCCCAAGCTCATCACACCCAATCCCATTGGAAGCTGCGGCCAGAGATGCCTCCGCCGGAAACGTATTCACCTCATCAACCGTCGGAATCTGCATCCAAGCACCGTACGACGACCTGGTACCCGGGGCCTGGTTCCTGGGATCGAAGCTGCTAAGCTTCGGTCTTCGACCAGGTGGTGGAATGGCCAGGTGGCCATTTTGTTTTGCGCGTTAGGAACGCGTCTCCCTATACTCCCTTCTGGTTATCCCAGCCGAGCCCGCCGGTACCCGGAGGCGTTCCCAGGATTCGTTCTGAGACGCTGTTGTACAGGAAGAGGCTCATACAAGGGATCGGTTCTGTTGTGCAATCCGCAACGGGCCGATTTTTCGTTCGTCAGAACTCCGATACCCGAGTGCCGGGTCGGGGTGCGCCGAAGAGAGAGACATATAGGAAAGTGCCAACCGTACAGCAGCTGGTCCGCCAGGGCCGGAAGCCAAAGCCGAAGAAGCAGAGGACAGTCGGTCTCGCCGGCTCCCCTCAACGACGTGGCGTATGCACGCGTGTCTACACCGTTACCCCGAAGAAGCCGAACTCGGCGCTTCGGAAGGTGGCACGTATCCGCTTGTCGTCCGGTGCCGAGATCACCGCGTATATTCCCGGCGAAGGCCACAATCTCCAGGAACACTCGATCGTCCTCGTCCGTGGTGGACGTGTGAAGGACCTTCCGGGTGTTCGCTACAAAGTCATTCGTGGGGCGCTCGATGCTGCAGGCGTCGACGGTCGCAAGCAGGCCCGCTCCCGATATGGCACAAAGAAGGACTCGTAAATGCGTAGAGCACCAGCTGAAGTCCGCAAGCTCAATCCAGATCCGATCTACGGCTCGGTTCTGGTGACACAGATCACGAACAAGATCCTCTTGAAGGGCAAGAAGGGCGCAGCGCGACGCATTGTGTACACCGCAATGGACACCATCGAGCAGCGCACCGGCTCAGAGCCGCTTCCCATCCTCAAGCGCGCCATCGACAACGTGCGTCCGACCCTCGAGGTCCGGTCACGTCGCGTTGGTGGTTCGACCTATCAGGTTCCGGTCGAGGTACGCCCCCGTCGCGCACAGACGCTCGCCGTACGTTGGCTCGTTGACTTCGCTCGCAAGCGTCGTGAATCCACGATGTCTGATCGACTCGCCAACGAGATCCTCGATGCCGCGAACCGCACGGGTGCTGCAGTGAAGCGCCGTGAAGACGTCCACAAGATGGCGGAGTCCAACAAGGCTTTCGCCCACTATCGCTGGTAAGAGAACATGGCACGCACCATCCCACTAGATACCGTTCGCAATATCGGAATCATGGCCCACATTGACGCGGGCAAGACGACGATCACCGAGCGGATTCTGTACTACACAGGTCGTACATACAAGATCGGTGAGGTCCATGAGGGCGCAGCCGTCATGGACTGGATGGAACAGGAGCAGGAGCGCGGCATCACGATCACGTCTGCTGCCACAACCTGTCAGTGGGCCAAGCACACCATCAACATCATCGACACCCCGGGGCACGTGGACTTCACCGTTGAAGTCGAGCGTTCTCTCCGTGTACTCGATGGTGCGGTTGCCGTATTCGATGCGGTATCCGGCGTTGAGCCACAGTCCGAAACAGTGTGGCGCCAAGCGGACAAGTACGGCGTGCCTCGTATCTGTTTCATCAACAAGATGGACCGCATCGGATCCGATTTCTTCAAATCCACGCAGTCGATCGTCGACCGTCTCGGTGGCAACCCCGTTGCCATCCAGATTCCGATCGGCGCCGAGTCCGAGTTCAAAGGTGTCGTCGATCTCGTAGAGATGAAGGCGATTGTCTGGCACGACGATGAAGGCTCCGAATTCGAGGTA
>CBETWC010000427.1:0-1938 GCA_965539925.1 uncultured bacterium | reverse complement strand
GTTGACTCGCAACGCAGACGAACTGTTCGAACAACTCGACGATGGGGAACAGGCAGTTGCAAAACAGCTTCTTCTGAGGCTCGTAGCCGTCACCGAGAACGATGACTGGAGCCGTCGGCGTGTCCCGGCCGCAGAGCTGGCTGCGCTCGATGTCGATGTCGTGGGGATGCAGAAGGTCATTGAGGTGTTTGCTCGACATCGACTTCTCTCGCTCGATCGGAATCTCGCAACGGGAGCACCCACGGTGGAGGTCGCTCACGAGGCGCTCCTCACAGAGTGGACGCGACTGAGGGAATGGATCGAGCAGAACCGCGAGGAGCTGTTGCTCCACCGGGAGTTGGCGGGGGCCACGTCTCGATGGCTGACTTCGGATCGGGATTCGGACTACGTCTATTCCGGCGGGCGCCTTGACGACGCGTTGCGATGGACGCACCTGAGCGAGATCGCTCTCACCACTGACGAGAAGAGATTCTTGGAGGCCGGGTCGACCCGCCGTGAAGCCGAGGGCGCACGTGAAAGGGAGCGCCGGGTCCGCGAGCAGCGGCTCGAGAGGACAGCTCGATGGCGATCGCGTGGTTTGGTGGCAGCGGCAGCCGTTCTCGCTGTCGTCCTTGCGAGCGTGGCATGGGTGGGCACACGATCGCAAGGTCCGAAGATCGCGCTGGTCTATGAGGGCGTCAAAGCTGGCACCCCGCAGGAATTGATTCTGGCGGGTTGGGAGCAAGCAACGCGGGAACTTGGGTTCGATGACACGGTCGTAACGTCGCTCATCGATCCTGGGCAGGACATGCGCGATCTGGCGGAAGCAGGCTACGAACTGATCATCTACGGGGGATACGCGCCTGGAGTCGCAGCAGCGTATGAGGTTGCGGCCGATATGCCCGATACGACATTCCTGATCCTGGACGGGAGGAGAGCGGCAGGTGAGAACGTCACAACGTTGGGGTTCGTCCGCGAAGGAGGCGCATACCTGATGGGGGGTGCTGCCGCGCTCCGCTCCGAGACGGGCAGTATCGGATTCATTGGTGGATGGCAGATAGACACAACCGAGGCTCGGAGAGCCGCGTTCACAGCCGGTGCGCGTTCGATCGACCCTGCCATCGCGGTGGATGCTGTCTATCTGGGTCCGTTCAGGGACGCAAACTGGGGCTACCTCGATACGAACCTTGCCTACGAGACCGCTGCCGAGATGTATCGGTCGGGCTCCGATGTGATCCACCACTCCGTCGGGATGGCGGGCTTGAGCATCGGTGCTGCGGCAGCCGACCTGAGGGCTGAGCTGGGCCGAGAGCTGTGGGTGATCGGCACGGAGATCGACGAACGGCTCAAGGTCCCCGAGTACGAGAGCCACTACCTCACCTCGATGTGGAAGCGATGGGATCGCGCCGTCTACGAGTCGATTCGTGCGTTTCTTGAGGGCGAACTGGCCGCGGGCCGCTATGAGCTTGGCCTTGAGGGAGGGTTCGTGGGTTACGGGACGGACGGCGGTCTGACACCGCCTGACATCGCTGTCCTCGACGCCACGGAAGGCGAGATGGCCGATGGGCGTCTGACTCCTCCGAGTAGCGCAGTGGCTCCGCCTCGGTGGACGCTCGAGCCAGACATCACGATGACGCTTGTATTTGACGGTGCTACCTGTTCGATCGAACCGGAATCCGCGACCTTGGTCGCTGGCAGCGTCGTGCGAGTTGAAGTTGTGAATGAGGCGGCTGGATCGGTTGATGTGGCAATCGGAGCTCCCACGATGGGTATCGATGTCGGAGACGTGCGGAGTTCGGCCACTGATCCGTGGGCCGCCGGGCACCTTGAATCTCTGGTGGTCACCTCGACCAGCCCAGGGTCGAGGAATGCCCTTGCAGTACGACTCCGGTCGGGGGTGTTCTTCGTGGATTGCCTGACCGCGGACGGGAGTATTCCCGGGGCTGAGATCACTGCGCG
>CBETWC010000426.1:0-1943 GCA_965539925.1 uncultured bacterium | reverse complement strand
GGAGTATGACAAGGTACGACAGGGGGTCTACGAGGAAGTGTTCATCCGGTACGGATTCGACGCCGCTCTCACCCGCAACGAGTGGCCGCTGACATCTGTGCTTGCCGATGATGGGTGGGTGCGTGTCGTGGAAGACGAGACGTTCACCGTGTTTGTGAGGCCGTAATCGCCACGAACGTCATCACGCGACAAGGCGACCGGGTTGAATGCCCGGCCGCCTTGTCGGTTTAGTTGATTGCGCTGCGATTAGGGCAGCGTGTTGGCGACGTCGCTGAAGGTTTGGCTCACAGCATTACCTACGAGTGTCACTGCAACGATGGCGATAATTGCGATGAGTGCGACCATGAGAGCGTACTCCACCATCGTGGCACCCTCTTCTTCTCTGATAATCCGGCTCTGGAAGGCCGTCCACAGACGAAGCATATTTTCCTCCTTCATACAAGGCGATCCGTATATAAACCTACGGCATCTGGGCCGAGAACTTAATGGGTCGTTCGACCCATTAGTGATTGTCTGTCCAATCGCGATCAAGGCCGAGTTTCATCGCTTCGACGACTGCTTGGGCCCGATCGTTGACGCCAAGCTTCTCGTAGATCGAAGCGAGGTGATTCTTCACCGTCTTCTGCGAGATGAACAACTCCGTTGCGATGTCGTCGGTGGTCGATGTACCCCTGACAAGGCAGCGCAGGACGTCTCGCTCCCGCTCCGTGACTGCTTGAGCACGGGCGGAGAGTTGCGGCGTCCTGTAGCGGTCAAGAATCGACGTTGCCTCGGGGAGATCGAAGAGAACCTGTCCATCGTCGGCAGCTCGGATCGCAGCCGCCAGGTCAGGCAGGGGAAGGCCTTTCGAAAGGAAGCCGATGGCCCCAGCGTCTCTGGCCGACCGGGCGTACTCATCTGCAGTATGCATGGTGACGACCAGCGTCGGTGGAAGGGGATCGATGGACGTGATGGCGGCAAGCCCGGACACTCCTGGCATCTCCACATCAACGAGGATGACGTCGGGCGACAGCTTTGCGACAATCTCCTTCAATTGCTCGCCGTCAGTTGCTGTCCCCACGACTTCGATGTCAGGAAGACTGTCGAGCGCGTTCTTGAGCCCATCAAGCATCATCTGATGGTCGTCTGCGATCACTATGCGAATCGGGCTCATCAGGTCCCATCCTTCCATGTCATCGAGACGACCGTACCTTCGCCGGGCGCTGTGTCCAACTCGAAACTTGCGGTGATGATCGCTGCACGCTCGCGCATACCGACGAGACCGAAGCGCCCATCCGTTGATTCGTTTCCATCGAAACCGGTTCCATTGTCCTGGACAGCGAGGAAGCCGTCGTGGTCGGTGATCCGACCAGTGATCCAGATAGCTGTTGCGTCAGCGTGTTCAAGCGCGTTCCGGAAGGCCTCGGTGATGAAGGCACCGAGCTCGACAGCGATCGCAGGCCGTGGGGGTGTGCGCTCGTCAATGTTGACGATCACCGTGGGTCCGTCGGTATCAACCTCGGCGACGAGAGAGTGGGCCATCTCGACGACGCTCATTGAGCGGTCTGCTCGCAGATCCTGCACCCTTTGGCGGATCTGATCGACGAGCCGTGACACGTTCGAACGGGTCGCTGCGAGGTTCCGTGCCTGTTCATCGTCGAGATCCCCGGACATGAGTGCCATGTCAAGTGCCAGGCCGACCGCAGCAATCGAGGGCGCCACATCGTCGTGGAGTTCCCTGGCGAGCCGGACGCGCTCCCGCTGGATCGTTATTCCAGCGACTTTCTGCAGGAGGATGTCATTGTCGATGGCGAGGCCTACTGGTTCGATCGCGCGGGAGATAGCCGATATCTCCGCATCACCGAGGTGGATCAGCTCATCCCAGAGCTCGAGATGAGCAACCTGGTCACCCGAGCAGTTGATGGGAAATCGTCTCGCAGCGGCGTGATCAGGGGTCGAGCCGC
>CBETWC010000425.1:0-1945 GCA_965539925.1 uncultured bacterium | reverse complement strand
GGAGTGCGTTGTCGTTGAACCGTCTGGCCACTCGACACGCACCGTCACAGGTCCATCCTCAGGTCCGAATCCGAAGTGTGCTGATGGTGGGCGCTGGCCCTGAAACGTGTCCCCAGCTCTCACATCGCGGCGCTGGATACGTCCGGTGGCGTCCGTGACGTAGACGACGGCCCCCATGACCGGCGCACCCGTCTGGCTATCAACCGGGAGAATTCTCAGCCAATTCGCTGATGCTTCAGAGTCGTTGCGGTACAGGCGAGGTCCCTCGACCGTTCGGGCGATGAAGAGGTCAAGATCGCCGTCGCGGTCGTAGTCGAAGGCCACAAGTGCCTTCCCCTCACCGGTGTCAGCAAGCCCCGCTGAGACGGCTATCTCGTCCCACGGCAGTTCTCCACTGTTGAGCCAGAGGCGCATCGGATCATCGACGTAGTGCTGGTAGCGGTCGCCGCTGCTTCCGTGCGTCTTGGATCCCTGCCACCCGTTCGTCATCACCAAATCCAGATCTCCGTCGTTGTCGAAGTCTGCGGCTGCTGTTCCCCATCCCCAGAAGCCGTCGCGAACACCGTAGGCGTCGGTCATGTCGGTGAAGACGCCTCCACCGTCGTTCATGAAGAGTCGGTTGCCCGTATGCCCCGGACCGGAGATCGAGGTTACGAACCAGTCGAGATCAAGATCGCCGTCGAGGTCAGCAACGACCGAACCCATGCCGTTCTCCTCGGAGCCGATTCCCGCCGGACCAGTATCGTCGATGAAGCCTCCATCTTGCTGACCGACATAGAGCCGACTCGTCCCCCAATCGCCGACAACGAGAAGATCCACCAGCCCGTCACCGTTCGCGTCTGCAGCCACGGTTGTAAACACCGCGAGTTCGGTGAAGTCGATACCGAGCGCCTTGTTGCCGGTTGTGAAACGGCCGGTACCGTCATTCACGAGGATGCGGCTCTTTCCCGGCGCGACGTCGCCAGGTGCGTGCCACTGGTTCACGATGATGTCGAGATCTCCGTCACTGTCGATGTCTGCCATTGACGCACCGAAACTGAGGTTGTCACCTGGTAGGTAGTCATCGGGACCTGCGGCACCACGTGCGATGCCTTCTTCGGTGAAGTTGTTGGTTCCATCGTTGATGAACAGCCGATTCGGTTCACGGAACAGACTGGTGACGAAGAGGTCCAGATCTCCGTCGCCGTCCACATCTCCGAACACAGCACCCGTGGTAGGCCCAGGGTCATCGATACCCATCTCAGCACCTTGTTCGACGAACGTCTCACCGTTGTGATTGCGATAGAAGAGGTTTGGCGCCCACATGCGCGTTACGTATACGTCGTCGAACCCGTCCCGATCCACGTCGATGACCGCTACACCGGCGGACATTGTCGCGGGGTCCTGTCGAAGGCGTTCCCTTTCTTGAGCTGGGGTCAGATCGGTACGGTCCCAGTCGGGCCCATCCCATTGTGCAACAGCGAGTCCCAGTTCCGATGTCACGTCGGTGAACCGCGGCTGAGCCGCTGCACCTTCTGAGCCGAACGCCCTGATTCCAAACGTGAAAGTGACTGCGACAGTCAGCAGGATCGCGACTGTAGTGACAACCTTGCGGCTGGACCGCATCCGGACTGTTGGCGGGCGGCGAGCAGTCCTCGCGCCGCTCGAGACTCCGATTGGCGGCTCGGTGCTGCTCATGGGTGGTGGAAGATTTCACGCATGCTGGCCCACCATTCATCTGGGCCGCTGCCCTCGACCTTTGTCTGACACGGATCCGTCAAAGCCCACCACTGCTGCGTCAGAGGATCGTGGGACATCTTCTGCATGTCGGATGCGTGGTTGTCACCGGTGTACTCGTAATACGAGAAGAGGCAATCACCGAACCGAAAGATGGTGTAGTTGCGAATGTTGCACTCGGTTATGGTCGAGAGCACCTCGGGCCAGACCGCAGCGTGCAACGCTGCGG
>CBETWC010000424.1:0-1948 GCA_965539925.1 uncultured bacterium | reverse complement strand
AAAGCACGGTTTTGGTAGCTGCGAACCCTGGGTTCGCGGTTAGGGGAGGGCGGTGGTTACGGCTTGGGGGAAGGCGACGGAGACGTCGGCCTCGATGCGGAGGGTGAGGTAGATGGAGCCGTCGTGGTCGGTCTCGCCGCGGTTGATGATGGCGTAGGGGACGCCTCGGCGGGCAGCAATCAGGGGGATATCTGCGGCGGGGTATACCGACAGTGTGGAGCCGAGGGCGATGACGAGGTCAGCGTTCTCTGCTGCGAGCTGAGCGCGGTACATGGTCAACGGGTCGAGCTGCTGGCCGAAGCTGATCGTTGCGGGCTTGAGCAATCCGCCGCAGTGGCACAGCGGCGCCTCTCGCGACTCCTCGAATGCGTCGAGGTGTGGCTGGGTCGGTGTTCGCTCGCCGCAGTCGAGGCACGACACCTCCATAGCGGTGCCATGGACCTCGACGAGCTTGTCAGGGGTCGTTCCGGCGGCAGCGTGGAGGCCATCGACGTTCTGGGTGACGAGGGTGTGCAGCTTCCCCACCGCTTCGAGGTCGACGCATGCCCGGTGGACAGCACCGGGGTGAGCGGCGTTGAACGCTGCTGCGGCCCTGAGCTTCTGATCCCAGTACTCCACACGCAGCTCAGGGTCGTGGATGAAGTCCTGGTACATGACTGGCTGCTCGGTCTTCCACACGCCCTTCGGGCCGCGGTAGTCCGGAATGCCGCTGTCAGTCGATACACCTGCGCCTGTCACGATCATGATCGCGTTGGCATCTGCGATGAGTTCTGCGAGACGACTGATCTGTGGATCCACGGATTTCCTACTCCTTGAGAGCCCCGGTCATCATGCCGCGTATGAAGTAGCGGCCGAGGAAGATGTATATCAGCAGGGTCGGAACCGCAGCAAGGAACGAACCCGCCATCTGGACATTCCATGCGATGATCTGGCTCCCTGCCATGTTGTTCAGGGCGACCGTCACCGGCCAGTTCTCCGTCGAGGTGAGCAACACTGCGAACAGGAAGTCGTTCCACGCTGCGGTGAATTGCCAGATGTACACGACGACGAATGCCGGAATCGAGAGGGGCAGGAGGATCCGCCAGTAGACCTGCCAGATGCCTGCACCGTCCACTCTGGATGCCTCGATCAGAGACTCAGGAATCGTGGCGTAGTAGTTGCGGAAAATGAGTGTCGTAATCGGTATGCCGTAGATGACATGCACGATCACCAGGCCCCAGATGCTCCCGGCAAGCCCGAGGGAGGACATGACATCCACCAGAGGGATGAGAACCGACTGGTACGGAATGAACATCCCGAAGAGGAGAACGGGGAAGACGATATTGGCCCCAGGGAACTTCCACTTCGACAGAACATATCCGTTGATCGAGCCAAGGATGGAGGAGATCGTGGCAGCAGGCAGAACGATCTTGAGCGAGTTCGCCACATTGGGTCGCAAGATGTCCCACGCAAGCTCGAAGTTGTCCAACGACAATGAGGTCGGGAGCTTCCACATCGTTGCAAGACTGACCTCTTGGAAGCTCTTGAAGCCGGTGTTCAGCATCACGAACATTGGGAGGAGATAGAACAGCGCCATCATCGTCAGTGGGATGTAGACCCACTTCCTGCTCTGATGTACGCCCGTTATCGCGCTCATCCTTCAGCCTCCTGACGGAGGGAGTACCACAAGTACGGAATCACGAGCACCGCGACCGATATCAGCAGCACGATGCCGATGGCGGCGCCACGGCCGAAGAAGAATCCGTCAAACGTGGTGGTCCACATGTAGATCGCCGGCACGTCCAAGGCGACCTGTTTACCGACCATTGCGATGATCAGATCGAAGACCTTCAGCGAGCTGTGACCGAGGATGATCACAACCGACAACGTGACAGGCCACAAGAGAGGCATGATCACCAAGCGATAGACCTGGAACTCGGATGCGCCGTCCACCCGGGCAGCCTCCCTG
>CBETWC010000423.1:0-1948 GCA_965539925.1 uncultured bacterium | reverse complement strand
ACCCGGTAGTCGCCCATCGGCATGTTGATGGGACTCACGACGCCGAGGTGATTGAGATCATTGTTCGCCGTGACGATGATCCCGTCCTCCGGGTCCACGACGCGTGGCAGATCCTCAGGATCCACGAACCCCTTCCAATCCCAGCGCTCCTCCCATCCCGGCTTGGGATCGAAACCGGTCCATTCGGGATCACGGATCGGCATCTGCCCGGACATCTGATATCCGATGCGTCCCATGTCGTCGGCAAAAACCCAGTTCCACGACGTCTCGATCTGCCCGAAGGATGCTTGCACGTCCTCGACGGTCCGGGCGGTCCACATCTCAGTGATCGTGTTGAGAGAATCTGCCCCCGATTCCGATGATCCCCATCGTGTGGCGAGGTAGAAACCTTCCACGTTCGGATCGCCATCGAGTGTGCCGTGGAGGTTCTCGTAGAACACCGCTTCGACCGACTCGCTCTTCTTGACATGGATCGTCTCGCGGCGAACCGAGAACGGTTCGTATGAGTCGCCACGACGGAAACTCCCCTCCCGACAGTCCTCGACCCATGAATCGACGGCGTCCATGAACGTGTAGGTGGCACCCCACGCAACATGGTCGTTCCGCCCGACGAGGGGAGCCGGGATACCCGGCATGTTGGCGAAGATGAACGTGTCATCAGGGAGTTCGACAACCTGTTCGACCCAGACAGCGGGCAGCCGGTTCACCTCCAGGTGCGGATCATTGGCAAGGAGGGCCGTGCCAGTAGCCGAGCGTTCGGCGGAAACGGCCCAGTTGTTCGAAGCCATCGTCCGTGGCGTTCCCGGAAGCCACTTGACCGACTCAGGGACCATCCGTTCGCCGAGCTGCACCTTGTTGAGTAGCTCCCGATCGATCGAGGAGAAGCACTCGGGGAAGAGAGAAGCGAGGCGAGCATCGTCGACACCTGCCTGCACCATCTCGACGAAGAGCCGCTCGATCTCGGCCTGGGAGACGGCGAGTGTGAGGTACCCAGCCATGCGTGTCATGAGGATCGTGTCCTCCACCGTCCACGGCTCCATGCGATATCCGAGAAGCTTGAACTCCCACGGTTCACCAGCGGCGATGCCTGCGTTGGCACCTTCGCAGTACGCATCGACGAGCTGGCGTGTCTCCGGCGTCAACCCGCCCAACTGATCCGTCATGTTCCCGTGCCAGTTCATGCGACGGAAGAAGCGATCGATCTCGATCGACTCCACATTCGGATCGAGACACTCAGCCAGACGGCCTCGACCCAGGATGCGCATCAGGCCCATCTGCATGCCGCGGTCCCGTGCGTGGGCATATCCCATCCCCCAATAGGCACCATCGAGAGCTTCCGCCTGGATGTGAGGAATGCCGAACTCGTCCCGCGTGATCGATACTCCGCACGGCATGTCCTTCGCCTTGAATATCACGCGTTCCTCCTCGCCGCCAGCCTCATCGCCACGGTAGCGGCAGGCGGCGGCGTGTCCGATTCGTGCGGTGTCGCCGGCCCGATAGCCCGGACTACGTTGCCTGGATGAACCCGAGAATCGTGTCGGCGGGCGTCTTCGCACGCTCACCGAACAGGATTGTCATGTGATTCCCTGGGATCTCGGTGAAGTGCGGATCGGCAAGGAGATGGATGACCTGATCTGCCTTCTCCTTCGACAGGATCGGTGGCGAACCGGGCGGCAACGATCGCACCAGCCGTCGAAGCACGGCTGCGCGTTCGCGGTCAGGCTGGGCAGCAGCAGGAGTTCTGGGCCGTCACCAGGATGGTTGAGACAGTGGAGCGTTATGCCGCTGGTGGAGGCAAACCTCGACTCCGCGGCTACTCGCGACCTTCCAGGTAGTTCGCCGTGACCTCCCGGCGAAGCGTCTTGCCCGCGACGGGACAACCTGAAGGGGGGTGTCAAGGAACACAGCTGACACGGTTACCGTTCAACCCTCATGACCGAGCAAACCG
>CBETWC010000422.1:0-1950 GCA_965539925.1 uncultured bacterium | reverse complement strand
TCGAAACGCTCGTCTACTCGAATTGGTGCGGTGTCCTCCACGGCGGAGAGACTAGATGATTAGTTCCAAGGGGTTAGTGGTCGTAGGCGGTGAGGCTGCGGGCGGGTCCGGTTCGGTTGGTGGTTTCGTTCCACCAGATCGCGGCGGTGAGGGCGAGTATGCGTTGGAGGACGCGGGCGGCGACGCCCTGGGGTTTCCTACCGCCGTGGCGTTCGAGATCGAGTTGGGCTTTGAGGGTCTGGTTGACGGATTCGATGATCTGTCGGAATGGTCGCAGGAATCGTTGCAGGGGTCGGGGTTTCTCGCCTTTCATGGCGGGCCGGATCAGGGTGATCCCGATGTCAGCAAGTCCCTGCTCAAAGACAGTGGAGCGGTAGCCCTTGTCAGCAATGAGTGTCTGTCCTTGCCTGTGTAGGGCGGGGTCGATGCTGATCATGTCGTAAGCAACAGTGCGTTCGTTGTCTTTGGCGCCGGTGAGCGCGAACGCGATCGGGAGACCAGACGGAGTGGCAATGATGTGTAGACGGAGTCCCCAGAAGTAGCGCGAGTGTGATGCGCAGTAGCCGTAGGTGGCCCAACCGGCAAGGTCGGAACGTTTCGCTGTCTCACGGGATCGGCCGCACTCGACCGGTGTGGAGTCCACCAGCCACACATCGTCATCGAAGCTGGGACAGCGTCGGGTGAGCGCAGCAGTAACGTGACGCATCATGTCGGTTGCGGCCCTGAGTCGTTTGTTGTAGCCGGGCCGCTTCGGGATGTAGGGGAACAGAGCTGTGAGGTGCGTCTTTGCGTAACGGATGAACCGTGCTTCTGACGTGTAACCCAACAGGGCTTGAAGCACCCCAAGGGTCAACAGTTCAGCGTCAGAGAGTCTCGGGGCGATCCCGATCACAGGCCGTTCCGGCGCCCATTCGGGGTGGTTTGCCAGGTCATCGTCGATTGTGACGTAGAGTGCGGTTGCCAGGGTGTCCAGGTCTGCGTTCACGTCGGGTCCTCCAGGATCTAGACGGGTTTTACACCGCTGATCATGGACGCCCTCGCGCGTTCGGTGGTGGATATCGCGCGCACCGCGCGACCCCTTGGAACTAATCGTCTAGCCCGCGGCAGCGAATCGGTTCTCCGCTCTCCGCGGTCGCATCACCGTCTGGCCTTCTGACGAGTCAAGCCACTGCTGCAGGGTTTCGCGGCAGCTGAGATCCAGATGTGGATCCCTGATGATCTCGAGGCAGACGGTTGCGAGTGCAAGGTCGGAGATCTCGCCTTCGTCCCAAGCTGAGGCGACAAGGTGCCGGAACTCCTCGAGGTTGTCGTGGCTTGTGAGTTCGGTGTTGGATGTGGTCATTGTGATCCTCCTTGCTTCAGTCAGCGTTCAGAAGCCACAAGAGGTCGCGAGAATGTCGGGTGCCCGACAGTGCTGGGCGCAATACTGTCGCCCAGCTGACCACTGGTGCGGTGCCTAGGGTGAGCGAGTCGGTCGAGGGCGATAGGCGAGACGAGTGGCGGCGAAGCAGCATCAACTGATCCGGTACTGGTGGCTCTTCGCTCTCGGATCTGTCGGTGCGTGGGTCATCATGATGGTCGCTTCGGACGGGGTCCCGATCGTCGAATTGGAACTTGCATGGACCGTGGAGCGGGCTGACGAGGTGGTCAGCGGGGCGGACCTCGATGCGGTGCGTGTCTCGATCTACTGGGACTTCCTGTTCCTCGCTCTCTACACACCAGCCCTGTACTTCGGATCCCTGTGGGCACGTGCCCAGTTCACCCGCAGCCAGAGGCTCGGAACGCTGATCGCAGTTGGAGCCCTTGTTGCGGGGATGTTCGATGTGATCGAGAACCTCACAATGCTCGGTTACCTCAATGACTGGGGTGGCTGGACAGGTTGGCCGATGATCGCCGCAGTGATGGCGATCCCGAAGTTCGTACTCGTCTTGATGGCGATCGTCTACATCC
>CBETWC010000421.1:0-1950 GCA_965539925.1 uncultured bacterium | reverse complement strand
GAGGACGAGAACGCCGCGAGCGGTGTTCCTGGCCGACAGAACAGCGCAAAGGTTCATGGACAGAGCACTTGGCGACAATGTCAGGACACGTTTGCCCAGGCACGGAAACCGAGCCCCATGACGAACAACAGGAGTATCCCGTAGGTGAGGGCAGGCTTTCGCGCCATTGTTGAGCGATACACATACGCGAGTGTGAGGGTCACCACGATCACGACTCCGTAGAACACATGGAACGAGTTGCCCGGTCTCACCCCGTTCGAATACAGGTACACCCCCGCTGCGACCTGAAGGAGGATCGCGCCGATCGCAACTCCCCTCGCCCATTCGAACGCTTTCGGCGGCGTGCGCTTCAGCAGCGCCATTCCAAGCCCCCACAACCCGACGATGCCGGTGGTTGCGATCGCTACGTAGAACCAACTCTGATGGAACGTGAGGACGGAGCCCATGGTTTCGAGATTCCTGACGACGACTGGGACGGTAGGTTATCGACATGGTCGAGCTCCATCCACACGACATTGCCCACGGCGGCGAGGCTGTTGCCCGCAAGGATGGGAAGGCACATTTCATTGCAGGCGCCATGCCCGGTGAGGTCATCGAGGCAGCGATCGTGGAGGATCGGGGTTCATGGGCCCGAGCTGCACTCGTGAGCGTCATAGAACCGTCACCACTTCGTCGGGAACCACCATGCCCGTACGCGGACGTGTGCGGCGGATGCCAGTGGCAGTTCACGGACACGGAGACCCAACGCGCATGGAAGCGAGACACGGTCCACAGTCAGCTCCAACATCTTGGACGCATTCCAGACCCATTGGTCCACGACACTGTCCAGGTCGGTCCCGACTTCGGATACCGCAACCGGATGGATTTCCACGTCGTTGATGGTCGACCCGGGCTCTACCGCCCACGAAGCCATGACATCGTCCATCTCGACCAATGTCCGCTACTGGTACCTGAATTGCGGGCGGTTTACGAACGTCTCGGTGATCTCGGCGACGCACAACGACTCACGCTCAGATCAGGAACGCGCACCGGGGACATGGTCGCCATCATCGAAGGAGATATGCCCGCCGGAGCCGACGGCTGGGGTATCCCTGTCGCTCAGCGCAAGGGGCCGTCCGTTCGACCTGTCATCGGCGATCCTCGACTTACAGAGGTCGTCAGCGACGTCACGTTCGAGATCCCCGTGGACAGCTTCTTCCAGAACAACACCGACGGTGCAGAGACGCTCGTCAGCCTCGTTGCAGAGGCGCTCCAGGTCAACGATGACGAAACCCTCCTCGACGGCTACTGCGGCGTTGGACTCTTCGGGTCAACCGTGGGTCAGATGGCCGACCGGGTTGTCGGTATCGAGTCTTCCCGAGAAGCCGTCTCGGCGGCGCGCAAGAACCTCGACAGTGTCGGAGTTGATCACAATCTGGTCGTTGGCTCCTTCACGAAGGACATCGAGTCACTCGACGAGTACTTCGACGTTGCCGTCGTCGACCCACCTCGAAAGGGTCTCGGTGAGAGAGGAGTTGAGGCGCTGACGTCGAGCATGCCTCGCACCATCGCGTACGTTGCATGTGACCCCGCAAGCCTCGCGAGAGACGCGCGGGCCCTCGAAGCCTTCGGCTATGACTTCATCGAAGCAACACCAGTCGACCTGTTCCCCCAGACCTACCACGTCGAGACTGTCGCTCGTTTCGAACGACGAGAAACGACAGACGACTAACGACTCACGATCACCGACCAGACAAGAGGCAGTAGTACGTCCTACGAATGACGTAGCACGACCCCGGATCAGGTGGGACTCCCCGGGGTGACCCATGTCCTCCCATCAGGGAGGACGGAAGAGCGACGAAGTCGATGTTCCGGAGGGGGTGCGAGCCTGCGAGCCCGGTACGGCAAGATCGCTACGACCTCAATCCACTCCAACGTTTTCAAGGCATCTGGCGATGCTGGGTGGCGTGC
>CBETWC010000420.1:0-1980 GCA_965539925.1 uncultured bacterium | reverse complement strand
ACGAGCTTGGATGCACGAGGAAGGAACCGAACCGAAGCGCCTCCGAATCACGACGCACCGCCAGAAGCCTTCGATACATGTTGAGGGTCGACTTTGGTGACGCAAGGGCGGACTCCACGTTGACCGTCTGGTAGTCGTCTGCGACGGGCAGCCATGGAGTTGCTTCGGATGGAGCGAAGCCAGCGTTCGCCCCGGCATTCCACTGCATAGGCGTTCGTTCGCCATCTCGTGAGAGATAGTCAACGTTGTCTCCCCATGGATCTTTCTTCTGCGGCGCTGAAACGGCCGTTTGCTTCATGCCGAGTTCATCGCCGTAATAGAGGAAGGGTGTCCCTCGAAGCGAGAGCAATAGAAGTGCGGCGAGACGTTCCTGGCCGTCAGGCAGCCGGGATGCGAGCCTTATCTCGTCGTGGTTGCCGAGCGTCCAGTTCGTCCACCCACCCGCCGGAACGTTCCAGTGCACCGCTTCGATGAGTGCCCGGATGCTCACAGCATCCCAGTCGCAGGCCATTAGGTGGAAGTTGAACGGCATCGAGAACTCGTCGAAATCGTGCCCGTAATACGACGCCCATTCCGGAAGGTCGAATATGTGAATCTCACCGACGCTCATCGGATCATGGGCGTACTCGCCGAGCACGGCCTGGAAAGCACGATGTGCTTCGTGGACGTCCGGGTGGCCAAGGTCGTACAGATGTACGAAGTCGTCGTACTCGCCCATGTCCTTGAAAGGCCGCTGCCAGTCATCGGGGACCGGGGGGTTATCTCGCTCAAGAGGGTCCTTCATCATCTGGTGGGCCGCATCAACCCGAAATCCATCGACTCCGATATCGAGCCAGAACCTCGCAACGTCCAACATCGCATCGACAAGTTCCGGGTTCCTCCAGTTGAGGTCGGGTTGAGTTGCCAGATATGTGTGCCTGTACCACTGATCTGTCGTGGCATCGAAGCTCCACGACGGTCCGCTGAACACGCTCACCCAGTTCGTTGGAGGGCTGCCGTCAGGCTTGCCATCACGCCAGACATACCAATCCCTCTTCGGGTTGTCTCGCGATGACCGCGACTCGACGAACCAAGGGTGTTCATCAGATGAGTGATTCATCACGTAGTCGACGATCACCTTGAGGCCGCGATCGTGCGCAGCATCGATCAACCTTCGTGCGGCATCAAGGTCTCCGAAGAGAGGATCAACGTCTGTGTGGTCCGAAATGTCGTAGCCCCAGTCCCGCATCGGGCTCTTGTAGAACGGCGACAGCCAGATCGCATCGACGCCAAGGGAGTCAGCGAGATAGCCGAGCTTGGATGTGATCCCATCGAGGTCGCCATAGACGTCACCATCGGAGTCGGCGAAACTCAGCGGGTATATCTGATAGAAGACGGCCTCATGCCACCAATGTCTCGTGCGCTCTTTGTGTTCGGCCATAGCGGCAGATTAGGACTCCCAATGCACGCAGACCCGACGGCCGGTGCCGTTCTCGCCAAGTTTCGATCGTGGTCGCCCTGTGTAGGGTTCAGCCGTGGAACCTCGCACATCCATCGACGCCGACGGTATGGGCCGAACATGATGGGCATGCCGGTACGGAAGGAAGGAGGAACGTGATCGTCACCTGCGGTGATGCGATCATCGACATGATGCCTGATCCCGTTCCTGGTGGATCGAACCTGAACGTCGCCGTTGCAGCGGCCAGGCTTGGCGCACCCACCGCATATCTCGGCCGAATCTCCACTGATGCCTTCGGCGATGTCCTGGTGCGCCATCTGGAGGAATCTGGAGTCGACATGCGCCTGGTCGAAAGGGGTCCGGAGCCCACAGCCAGGGCCATCGTGACGCTCGATCCGACACCGTCATTCATATTCGAGTCCGACGACACTGCCGAAAGCAACCTGTCCCGCGCTGATCTGACACCGCTCGGGCCGGGTCCGCACATCGTCCATGGAGGAACCTTCGGCATGTTCCTCGGACGCACGGCCACGGTGCTCGCG